>NZ_JBHXLV010000030.1:0-44257 GCF_042721685.1 Streptomyces sp. NPDC058459
GCCATGCCGGCCGGTGCCGAGCGGGCGACGGTCCCCGTGACGGCGGCGAGCAGGCCGCCTGAGGACACATGGGTCGAGGCGGAGCGCAGGATCGCCATGGGCGCGAGCGCGTTCACCGCCATCACATGCTCCGCGACCGCCTCGCCGATCTCACCGACCGGCCCGAACGCGGCCACCCCCATGCATACGACCACCGCATCGAGCCCGCCCAGTTCCCAGGCCGCCCAGGCCGCCGCGCCCTCGGCGCCGTCGAGATCCCAGGCGTCGAAGGTCCGGGAGGGACCAGGACCGCACCGCTCGCGCACCCCGGCCAGCCGGCCCGGGTCGCGCCCCGCGAGCGCGGTCACCGCTCCGAGCCCGGCCAGCCGCTCGGCCAGCGCCGACCCGATGTCACCGGTCGCCCCGGCGACGAGTATGCGTGCGCCTCGGATCTCCACGCCATGCCTCCCGTCCCACGTACGCCCGCACAGTACTTCGCCGGGTGGGGGTCGGACGGATGCGGCGAGGCGGATGCGGCGGGGCGGGTGCGGCGGGGCGGGTGCGGGGGGACGGCTTTGCGTTCTTCCTGCCCGATCCGTAGCGTGTAGTAGGTGAACCAAGGTACTGACTATTACGACGTACGGGCCCAGGTGCCCTCCGTGGAGACCTACCTCCGGCTGCGTTCCGAATCGGGGCTCAGCGCCAAGACGCCCGAGGCCGCGCGGATCGGCCTGCCGAACTCGTGGCACGCCGTGACCGTGTTCCGCGAGGGGCGGCCGGTCGGGATGGGGCGCGTCATCGGGGACGGCGGCTGCTTCTTCCAGATCGTCGACATCTGCGTCCTGCCCGAGCACCAGGGCCGCGGGCTCGGCAAGCGGATCATGGCCGAGCTGGTGGGGGAACTGGAGCGCCGGGCGCCGCAGGGCACGTACGCCTCCCTGATCGCCGACGGCGACGCGCGTTTCCTGTACGAGAAGTTCGGCTTCGAACAGACGGCACCCGCCTCGGTGGGCATGCACCGCTTCTTCCGCCGGTGACCACCAGGGCAGCTCCCCGCTCTCGTCCTGAAGGGTGCCCGTAGGACCGTCCACGCCGGGCGCCACCAGCCTGATGACCGCCGTGGCGCTCTCCTCGGGCGACCGGCGCGTGTGGGCGGCCAGGGGGGTGTGCCGTGATGGGCTGCGGGGGGTTGCCGGCGCTGCGCTGCGAGGGTGGCGGCAGGTCAAGGTGGGCGCCGCCGTGGGGCTGGCGGCCGTGGCGCCGGGACTGTGTGGCGCCGGGACCGTACGGGTATTCCGTCTCGCACGCCTGACGAGATCCTCCCCGCCGCTCCGGGTGCACCGGTCCCGCCGCTGTACCTCGACGGCAGGCCGCTGTGCGCGAGCCGCGCCCTTGGCCCGTGCTGTCCCTTCCGCTTCCCGCCGGGATGGCCATATGGGCAGCGGAGGGCGGGAGTCGGGATCAGGTGGCCGGTGCTGTGCCGGTGTGCAGGATGCCTTCGACCCCGTCCAGGAACGTCGCGCGGATCAGCGTCGGGTCGAAGAGGCAGCCGGCCGCCATGGCGCCGTCCCGGAGCATGACGAAGTGCCGGCCGGTCACGTCGGCGGGAGAGCGGCCGATGTCCTCCATGAGCTGCGTGGCGGTTTCCAGGAACCAGTGCCGATGGGCCAGCACGGCTCGGTGGACGGGGTGTGCCGGGTCGGGATACTCGGCCGCCGCGTTCAGGAAGGCGCAGCCTCGGAAGCCGGGGGACTGGATGCCCTCGGCGATGGACCTGCCCACCGCCCGGACCGTTTCGGCCGCCGGAAGACCCTGTGCCCGGATGGCGTCCACCTGTCCCCGGATGCCGTGATCGGCCTGCTGGAGGTAGGCGAGGATCAGCTCGTCCTTGCCCTTGAAGTGCCGGTACAGGGTGGCGCGCGTGACCTGGGCCTCCGCGATGATCCGGTCGACGCCGACGGAGTGCATCCCCTCCGCGTAGAAGATCCGGGTCGCCGTGTCGAGCAGCCGCGCCCGCGCCTCGGACGTGCTTTTACCTGCTGCGCCCGTGCTCATGACGGCCACGGTAGCAGGCGGGGAGGGAGAACGTTCGGTCTTGACAGTCGGAGGGTTGGCGTTTTGGATGATAGAGGGAGACCGAACGTTCTCCCTCTATCTCGAATGCTCCGGAAAGGGCATCTCATGGCCTCGTTAGTCACCTCCCGCGCCCCCACCAAGAACGACACGGCGGCGCTGCGCCGCCTGTACTTCCTGCGCTTCGCGTTCGCCTCTGTGTGGGCGGTCCTTATGTTCGCGACGGCCCACACCCTGAGCCCCCTCAGTGCGACTCTGCTGGTGATCTATCCCTTGTTCGATGTGGCGTGCGCGGCCGTCGACACCAGGTACGCCAAGGCGAGCCAGGGCCCGGTGCGCGGTCTCTACGCGAACATCGCGCTCAGCACCCTCACCACCGCGGGTCTGGCCGCCGCAGCCGCCTCGGGCATCCCGGCGGTCCTGCGGGTCTGGGGCGCCTGGGCCATCAGCGCCGGAGCCGTCCAGCTGATCGTCGGCGCCCTGCGACGCCGACGCGGCATGGCCGGACAGTGGCCGATGATCCTCAGCGGAGCGATCTCCACCCTCGCCGGAACCTCGTTCATCGCCCAGGCCGCCAAGACGGACGCCTTTTTGGGCTCCCCGGCGGCCTACGCCTTCCTGGGCGGGGTCTTCTTCCTGGTCTCCGCACTCCGCCTGGGACGGGCCGACAGCACCGGCGGAATCCGCCCGTGAGGTGCGTGCGCCGGGCCGGGCACCCCAGCTAGCCCTTGCTCCACCCGGTCGTGCCGGAGTACAGGTCCAGCAGGTCCACCACGAAGACCAGGGTTGAGCCCGGTGGGATCAGGGACGACGGTGACTGATCGCCGTAGCCGAGGCGCGGGGGGACGATGATCTCGCGCCGGCCGCCGACCCTCATCCCCCTCACCCCCCGGTCCCAGCCCTTGATGACCTTGCCGCTGCCGAGGGCGAACTTGTACGGCTCCCCCCGGTCCCAGGAGGCGTCGAACTCCTTCCCGGACGCGAAGGTCACACCGACGTAGTGGACCCGAACCACCATGCCAGGCTTGACCTCGGCCCCGTCCCCGACGGCCAGATCCCGGACGGTCAGCTCCGTAGGGGCATCCCCCACCGGCACATCGACCTCGGGCTTCGTCCGTTCACTCACCGCAACCTCATCACTGTTCGCCGAAAGCCGACTGCCGGACCAGCGGACCATGCGGACGCTCCACACAGCTGATGGTCACGCTACCGAGACCGCAGCACACGGGGCCGACGTACTCCCCGTCGCTCCGTCGGTCGGGCGGGTCGCTGCGACTTCGTTGCCGGTGGCGAGGATCATCCACCCGGTGGTCGGTTTTCCCCGGAGTCGGAACTGCGGACGTGCCAGCAGCGCGCGCAGCCGGGCGGCGACGGCGGCCAGGGCGAACCAGCGGACGACGCGGATCGGCCCGTCCAGGATGCCTTGGAAGAGGATCTGCCGGGTCGTCGAGCCGCCACCCTGGACGTACTGCCGCACGATACTGAGGAAGAACAGTGCGGCCCCGAGGTTGAGGGCGTGGGTGAAGAACGCCTGGGCGACCTGAGCGCCTAGGGCAGCCGCTCCACGGTTCGCGACTCGGTGTCGTAGCTCCGCGCCGCTGTGAACGTTCCCTCCCAGGGCTCGGACAGTTCGGCGGGCAGGAGTTCCGCCGGCCATGAGCCGGCGCCGGACCGTGTACGGCCGAGGCTGATGTGTGGCACCCAGCGCTCGGGCTCGAACAGCGGATTCCCGGCACCGGGTAGCAGCTCCCACAGCCGCCGCTGCAAGGCGGCCGGCCCGGCATCGGGCGCAACACGCCAGGCCAGTACCGAAGTTCGTCCCTCGAAACGAAGTGTCCCCTCCAGTCGCAGCGGCAGCGGAAGCACCGACAGCGCCTCGGCCAGCGAAGGCCGCACGTCCCACGGCAGCTCGGGCGTGGTCGTCAATGTGAGGTGGGGCCGATTCGTCGCATGCCGGTGACCAGCCAGACTCGGCATCCCCAGCTCCGCGAGCCGCGCCCAGACCCGCCGCACCCGCGCCTCGGTCGCTTCGTCGGGCAGCAGCTCCAGTGTGCGCACCGGACCAGCGTAGGGGGCGAGGTGGGCCGACGCGCGGGCAGGCGGCTGGGCCGATGAGATCTCAAACAGGCAGCGCCGGGGAACGTGAAGTTGCCCGAGCGCGTGAACGTCATCGCCGGGCTTGGGCCGGCGGCGCTCGGAGTCATGTATGCCGGTGGTGTCGTCGGCTGAACGGCTCAGGGCTACCACCGAGAGGAAGGCATGTGCGCAGCGTTTCTGGCGGAGGGCAATCGCCCGGATGGGCCGTCCTGGTCCCCGTACCTGGCCATCGGCATGTTCATCCCTGTCGGCGTAGTCATGGGGGTCCTCTGCCTGAGGCACCGAAAGGAGTGGGACACGTGCGCACCACGAGTGGCCTCGCCCGCACCGACGGCGTGGTCGAGCGGCAGTCCATCGACGTGGTGCCGGACGGTGAGCGACACGGCGGGGCGTTCAGCCAGCTCACACTCTGGCGCGGGGCGCGGGCAGATCACCGCCCTCGTCAGATGATCCGGTCATGGGCACAGTTCGGCGGCCGGGGCGCCGCCGTGTCGCTGCTGGGGCGCGGACGTCTCCTGGATCGTGGGCCTCGATGTACCGACCACGCCGTACCGACTGCTGGCGATGTCTGGCAAGCGCGCCAACGGTCGCGCCGCGGAGACGGAGTTCACCGGCTCGACTAATGAAGTCGACGCGCTCTGGTCTCCGCTGACCGTTGACCGCTGACCGGGCCGTGAAGGAATTCCCGACCCAATCCGCGTCCACAGGCAACGCCTCGGGAGCTGTGCCCGTCTATCCGCCTGAATGCACCGTCGGCACATCCGCGACAAGGGGTGCCGAGTCGGACAGGAGGATCGTGTGCGGCAAGTTGTCGAACGTCATCTCGGCAAGGTCGTGGCGGGCGGATCGCTCGCCGTGGCCGCGACTGCCCTGCTGTTAGCCGTCACGCTGCCGAATCAGCCGGACCCGGGGGTACGCAGCGAGTCGGCGAGCACGGCGAGTCAGGACGCCGTGGCACCCGCGGGCAAGGTCGAGGCCGCGCCCCAGGAGAAGGAGCACGGCGTCGGGAGCGACCCGCTCACCGACACCGAGACCGCGCGCGCCGAGAAGATCGCACTGCGCGGCAGCGGCATGAGCGCCGCCGCGCGGGACGTCGAGGGAGACCGTGGTCCGCAGCGCATCGCCACGAACCTCGCCGAGGACCCGACGGGCAAGGGAGCCCGGCGCGCGGAGATCATCTATTACGACTACAAGGCGAACGTCACCATCACCAGGACGGTGGACCTGGGCACCGGCAAGGTCACGGCCACCACCACCGCACGGCACGTGCAGCCACCGCCCAGCCGCGAGGAACTCACCGAGGCTGCCCGTGTGTTGATCGCCGACCCGCACGGCAAGGGGCTCAAGCAGGACTACCGGAAGGCCACCGGGAAGGACCTCACCGGTCCCTTGGACCTCGATCTCAGCGGGTTCGTCTTCCGCGAGGAAACCGTCGAGCGACTGCCCGCCGCCCTCGAGACGTGCGGTGAGCACCGCTGTCTTCAGGTCGTGGCCAAGGTCAGGAACGGCCCGTGGATCGACACCCGGGCCTTCGTCGTCGACCTCAGCGCCCGCTCCGTCGGCCGTCTCGGCTGATCCCCTCTCTTCGGCGAAGGAGCCGACCACTCATGCATGTCCCGTACGGCACCCTGTTCCGGCATGCCCGAAATCGGGCAGCGTCGATCCTCTCGGCCGTCGCCCTCCTCGGCTCACCGGCCGCCCTGGCGAGCCCCGCGGCCGCGGCACCGTCCGCCGCTCCCGCCCCGGCCGACTGCAGTACCGCGTACAAGATCGAGCAGACCCTCGACGGCGGCACCACCTGGCATATGTGCTGGCACTACAACACGCTCTCCGGCCTGATCCTGGACAAGGTCGGCTACCAGCCCAAGGGCGAGGCCAAGCCCATCCGCGTACTCGCCAGCGCCCGCCTCGCCCAGGTCCATGTGCCTTATGACGACGGGAAGGCGGAGTACGACGATGTCACCGGCACCGACTTCGGACAGCAGTTGCAGAAGCTGCGCCCCGACGAATGCCCTGGCGGCACCATCAAGTCCGTGAAGGTCCCCGACCGGGGCGTCGTCCCGGGGCTGTGCGTCACCACGCGCGCCCGTGGGCACGCCTACCGTCTCAACAATGACGCCAGCACCGACGGCAACGGCCGTCTCTACACCGCCCAGGGCAAGGATCTGCTCGTCTACACCGTCAACAAGGCGTCGTGGTACGAGTACATCACCGAGTGGCGCTTCGCCTCCGACGGCACCATCAGCTCCAACGTCGGTGCCACCGGCAGCCTTTCGCCCTACGACTTCGACGGCGGCGACACCCGTGGCTGGCCCATCGGCAAGGGCGCCCAGGCCAAGGCCGAGAGCCACGCCCACAACGTCTTCTGGCGGCTGGATTTCGCCCTGGACGGCTCCACCAGGACCAAGGCCGAGCAGTACGACTCCAAGGTCACCCCGCCGAGCGGCCGGGGTAGCCCGACGACCAGTACCCGCCGCACGCAGATCACCAAGGAACTCAGCGGTGACCGCACCGACATGCGCTGGTGGCGGGTGGTGAGCACCGCCGGCAAGAACAAGGACGGCCACCCCCGTTCGTACGAGATCGTGCCCGGCGCCAGCCAGAAGCACCCCGGGCGGCCGTACACCAGGCACGACGTTTTCTTCACCCAGTACAAGGCGTGCGAGCAGTACGCCAGCAACAATCCCGGGTGCCCGAACGGCAGCCCCACCAGCGTGGACAGGTTCGTGAACGGGGAGACGCTGACCCACCCGATCACCTGGGTGAACATCGGCTTCCACCACATCGCCCGCGACGAGGACCAGCAGCCGATGCCGGTGCACTGGCAGGGCTTCTCCCTCTCCCCGCGCGACGTGACCGCCATGAACCCGCTCACCCCGCGCGACCTGGCCGGCGCGAACGGCCATCCCCACAACTGAGGCCACCAACACCACCGTCACGCGGGATGACGATCGCCTCCGGGGAGACCGGGGGCGATCGTCTGTCCCTTCACGCCCATCGCCGCAACCCGCATATATCACCGCGGACTAGTCAAGTGAAATGCCGTCCAAGCGGAACCCTGGCGCTGAAATGCCCCGCAACCGCTGGTCGTAGAGAAATAAGTGCCCGCCGGGGATTTCCCCAGGTCAGGTGCCCACTTGGGTTGTCTAGAAGAAGCCGAGCTTCTTCGGCGAGTACGACACCAGGAGGTTCTTCGTCTGCTGGTAGTGCTCCAACATCATCTTGTGCGTCTCGCGGCCGATTCCGGACTGCTTGTAGCCGCCGAAGGCCGCGTGGGCGGGGTAGGCGTGGTAGCAGTTGGTCCAGACGCGGCCTGCCTGGATCGTGCGGCCGGCACGGTAGGCGGTGTTGATGTCGCGGGTCCAGACGCCAGCGCCGAGGCCGTACAGCGTGTCGTTGGCCAGCTTCATCGCGTCATCGAAGTCGCCGAAGGACGTCACCGAGACGACGGGGCCGAAGATCTCCTCCTGGAAGATCCGCATACGGTTGTCGCCCTCGAAAATGGTCGGCTGGACGTAGTAGCCGCCCTTCAGTTCGCCGTCGTACTCGACGCGTTCGCCGCCGGTGAGCACCTTGGCGCCCTCCTGCCGGCCGATGTCCAGGTAGGAGAGGATCTTCTCCAACTGGTCGTTGGACGCCTGGGCGCCGATCATCGTGTCGGTGTCGAGCGGGTGCCCCGGCTTGATCTGCCGGGTACGGGCCACGGCCGCCTCCAGGAAGTCGGCGTAGTTGCCGCGCTGGACAAGCGCCCGGGAGGGACAGGTGCACACCTCACCCTGATTGAGCGCGAACATGGTGAAGCCCTCAAGGGCCTTGTCCCGGAAGTCGTCGTCGTGCGCCCACACGTCGTCGAAGAAGATGTTGGGCGACTTGCCGCCAAGCTCCAGCGTCACCGGCTTGATGTTCTCCGAGGCGTACTGCATGATCAGCCGCCCGGTCGTTGTCTCCCCGGTGAACGCCACCTTCGCCACCCGGGGGCTGGAGGCCAGCGGCTTGCCCGCCTCCACGCCGAAACCGTTGACGATGTTGAGCACGCCCGGCGGCAGCAGGTCGGCGATCAGGCTCATCCAGTAGTGGATGGACGCCGGGGTCTGCTCGGCGGGTTTGAGGATGACCGCGTTGCCCCCTGCGAGCGCGGGCGCCAGCTTCCAGGCCGCCATCAGGATCGGGAAGTTCCACGGGATGATCTGAGCGACGACCCCGAGCGGCTCGTGGAAGTGGTAGGCCACGGTGTCGTCGTCGATCTCGCCGAGCGACCCTTCCTGCGCGCGGATCGCCCCCGCGAAATAGCGGAAGTGGTCGATGGCCAGCGGGATGTCAGCGGCCAGTGTCTCGCGGACCGGCTTGCCGTTCTCCCAGCTCTCGGCCACCGCCAGGGCCTCGAGGTTGGCCTCCATGCGGTCAGCGATCTTCAGCAGGATGTCCGAACGCACCGTCACCGATGTACTGCCCCAGCCGGGTGCGGCCGCGTGCGCCGCGTCGAGTGCCCGTTCGACGTCCTCTGCGGTGCCGCGCGCGATCTCGGTGAACGGCTGCCCGTTGACCGGCGACGGGTTCTCGAAGTACTGCCCGCGCGCCGGCGGCACGTACTCCCCGCCGATGAAGTGGTCGTAGCGCGGCTGGTAGGAGACGATCGAGCCCTCGGAGCCGGGCGTCGCGTAACGGGTCATGCTGGTCTGCCTCCCGATGCAGCGCTGCCCGCCGTTGGGCAGCTCCCGTCATGAGGCTAGACGGGCGGACGTTGCGAATATGTTGCACCGCTGGTCACCCAGGGTGTCTGGCGGACCTGAGGGCGACGGCTCGGTACTCCGGGCACGGCCAGCTCGGCTTCCAGCGCCGCGATCCGAGCCCGCACCGGAGCTGTCGGCCGTACGGTGGCCAGGGCCCGCCAGACCAGTAGGTCGTGCTCACCCCACGGGGCATGGGCCCAGTCCGCGAGCAGATCGGGATCGCCCCGGCTGATCAGCGCCGTCCGGAGAGCCGCGGCGATCCGGAACCGCAGCCGTACGACAGCGGGGGCCTGGGAGCCCGGCAGCAGCGGGCCGCGATACGCCCGTACGGCGGCCGTGAGCGCGCCGGCCTCCAGCTGCCGTTCCACCAGCGTCGCGTCGCACTCGACCGGCAGGGACAGCCGGTACGGCCGGGATGCCAGCAGGCCCGGCGGCAGCAGCGGGCGCAGCCTGGCCAGCTCGGCGCGCAAGGTCACCGGCGTCACCGATTCATCCGCGTACAGCGCGCACAGCAGCTCGTCTCCGGTCATGCCCTCGGGATGGCGGGCCAGAAGCAGGAGGATCTCACTGTGCCGACGGCTCAGCCTGATCCGGCGACCGCCACCCGGCCGCAGCTCCGCCTCGTCGCTCCCCAGCACCTTCAGCGTGACGGTGTCTTCCGTCTGCGCCGGCGGAACGAGGAGGCTGAGCTGTGACTCGGCCGCGCGGGCCACCGCCTGCACGAAACCCAGGCTGTGCGGATGCGCCAGCCCGTCTCCTCCGGTGATGTCGACGGCGCCGAGGACCCGGCCGGTGTGCGGATCGTGGATCGGCGCGGCCGCGCAGGTCCATGGCTGCACGCGCCTTATGAAGTGTTCCGCCGCGAACACCTGCACCGGGCGATCCACGGCCACCGCCGTGCCCGGCGCGTTGGTATCGACAGCCGCCTCCGACCACCGCGCCCCCGGCACGAAGTTCATCCGGTCAGCCCGCCGCAGTGTCGTCGGATGTCCTTCGACCCACATCAGTCTGCCGTGTGCGTCGCACACCGCGAGCAGATGCGAACCGTCGGCGGCGAACGTGCCCACCAGTTCCCGGACCAGTGGCATGACCTGGGCCAGGGGATGCCCGGCGCGGTAGGCGCCGAGGTCGTCGTCGGTCAGTTCCACGCTCGCTGTACCCTCTGGCCCCACGCCGGCCCGTGCGCTGCGCCGCCATGACTCGGCCACCACCGGCCGGACCGGGCGCGGAACCGTGCCGAGGGTCGTGAAGGTCTCATGCGCCCGTCGCAGTGCCCGGACTCTTTCGCCTGGGTCGGCTCCCGGCTCCAGAGCCACCCACTGATCGGTCAACTCGTCCTCCCTGCGTGGGAATCGACTGGGCCATCGTCACGTGCGACTCCTCCCCGGACAACCAGGTCGACGTGAGTCAGGAGAAATTGACAAGCCCCATGTATCGGACCCAGTCCCAGTTCACCCCCGGGTCTGTGTGGTCGGTGCCGGGAATCTGGAAGTGGCCGATGATGTGCTCCCTGTCCTTCGGGATGCCGTACTTGTCGCACACCGCGGCCGTCAGTCCGGCGGACTGCTCGTAGAGGGCGTTCGTGAAGTAGGCGGGCTGGTCCACCCAGCCCTCGTGCTCGATGCCGATACTGCGGGTGTTGTAGCCCCAGTCGCCCGCGTGCCAGGCGACATCCGCCTCCCGGACGCACTGGGCGACATGGCCGTCCGCCGAGCGCACGAGATAGTGCGCGGACACCCTCTTCTCCGGGTTCTGGAAAATGGCCAGTGTGCCGGTGTAGGTCTCCTGAGTGACATGGATGATCACTCGGTCGATCTTGTAGGCCGCCGGGCGGCTGGACGCCGTGTAGTTACCGCTGCTAGCCGGCTGCCACTCGCTGGACGGATGGTCGACTGCGCCCTGCGCGGCCGCCTGCGGGCCGGGAAGGAGTGCGTAGGGGACGGCGGCGAAGGCCGCGCCCTGCAGGATGCCGCGTCGGGTGAGGTGGTTACGGGGCTGGTTCATCTCCATCGTCGGCTGCCCTTCAGCAGTATGGGAGTCGTCTGACGCAGATCAGGCGGCAGTTGAGCGCGTGGATGCGCGCACGCCCTTGAGAGCCGTCGCGCGGGTATGCGCAAAGGTGCAGAGGTGTCGAGGTGGTGCACGTACAGCTCAGTGGAGTCCTGCACGTATGACCGACACAGTGTCAGCTCGCGCCAGCGGAAATCGGGAAGGGACGTGGTGGTGTCGGCGCTGGCGTCGCGACCCGGTCGATTTCGTGTACATGTTCCCCCCTGATGCCGCTGTCGGTCGGTGCTTGGCATGTGTGCGGCCTGCACTTCCGCCGCTCGTGGACAGCGGCTGTGGCTCGCGTGAATCACGGTACGACGCGGGTGAGTCGGGCAGAAGGGTGAGCGCCGGGTCCGTGGACAAGTCGCGGATTGTGGATAAGTCGGTCACACGTTCGAGGGACTTCGGGCAGCAGTGGGCTTGGCGGTCGGTCGCCGCGGGCATCCCCGAAATGTCAGGTCCGTTCCGCGACCAGCGCCGGATCGTCGAGTACGGCCCGTACCACCGAGTGCGCGGCACCGAGCAGCGGACCCTGCGGGCCCAGTTCGGACACCGCCACAGGACATGCCGGACCGGCCGCGCGACCGCGCAGCTCGAGTTGCAGAGAGGGAAGAAGCCATGGTGAGAGGGCCGCCAGCGCACCACCCAGGACGACCATGTCTGGGTCCAGGAGATTGACGGCCCCGGTCAGTGCGATGCCGAGCGCCGCGCCGGCCTCGCCGAGCGCCGCGCGCACGTCCTCGTCGCCCGCTTCGGCTCGCTCCGCCAGTACCTCCACCACGTCCTCGCGGTGTTCGATCCCGGCCACCCGCAGCACGGCCTCCTCTCCTGCGTACTGCTCCAGACAGCCGCTGCCTCCACACGGACAGGGGGGACCGTCAGGCCGGACCGGTATATGGCCCAGCTCGCCGGCGAACCCGCGGGTGCCCCGCAGCAACTGGCCGTTCACCACGATCGCGGCGCCTATGCCGATCTCCGCCGACACGTGCAGGAAGTCGTCGGGCGTTCCGGTGCCGAGCCACAGCTCCGCCAGTGCGCCGAAGTTGGCCTCGTTGTCCACGGTCAGCGGAAGTCTGCCGGGCAGCATGCTGCCGAGGTCGGTGCCATGCCAGCCGAGATTGGGGGCGCGCACGACGGTACGGCCGTCGCGGGCGACCAGACCGGGTACGGCGACCGCCAGCCCGGCGACCCATAGGCCGCCCTTCTCCACCTCCGCTGTGACCTGCTGGATCAGCCGAGTGAGTTCCTGGGCCACCGGCTCCGGAGAACGCCCCCTGTTCGCGCCGCGCCGCACGGCACGCGCGCGCACAGCGCCGTTGAGGTCGACAGCGCATACCGCGAGGTGGTCCACGCCGATCTCCGCGCCGATCCCCGCAGGCCCCCGGCCGCTCACCGCGAGCGAGGAGCCGGGCCTTCCCACCCGGCTCGGTCGTTCGGGCCCCAGCTCCTCCAGGAGATCCCAGCGGATCAGCTCGTCAACGAGGGATGACACGGCCGCCCGTGTGAGGCCGATACGCGAGGCGACAGTGGCGCGCGACAACGGACCGTCCGCGCTGACGGCGTGCATGACCCTGGCCAGGTTGCGGCGACGCATGCCCTGCTGGGTGTCCGGCAGGGTGCGCCCACTCCCCGTCTGTCGCGTGTCGTGCGGCGGTGCGGTCATGCCTCCGTCGATTCTCGGTGTCCGTGGCAGGAGGGTGCGTGGCTCGCGGTCCGGCCGGCCGCCCGCTGCCGGGCCTCGCGTTCGGTCCTTCCCGGCAGTCCGGCCGTACCCGGCACGCACCCGGCCGGGCTCAGCGGGAGTCCGTCCCCCGTTCCAGCAGTGGGGACGCGTCGGAGAGTACCCCGGCGATCCGGGACAGGGCTTCCTCGTCCCGTTCCACGGCGTCCAGGACCCGTCCCTCCGTCGTCCTCCAGCGGCGAGCGACGGCCACGGGATCCTCGCCGGTCAGCAGACCCGCCGCCTGAGCCGCCGCGCCGAGCGCGACCAGTTCCTTCGCTTCCGGGATCTGCACCGGCCGCCCGGACAGCCGTCGCACCGTCTGCTGCCACGCCGTCCCACGGGCGCCGCCACCGATGAGCAACAAGGGAGCGGTGCGGTCGGCGTCCTGGTCGAGGACCAGGTCCAGCGCACCGAGCAGCGAGTGCACGGCACCGTCATAGGCGGCCTGGAGTACCTGACCGGCGGTCGTGTCGTGACGCAGACCGTGCAACAGCCCTGATGCGTGGGGCAGATTCGGGGTGCGCTCACCGTCCAGATAGGGCAGCAGCGTGACCGAGGTGCCGGGCTCCACGGCCTCGCGGTCCAGTCCGAGCAGGGCCGCGACCCGGTCGACGGCGAGGGTGCAGTTCAAGGTGCAGGCCAGCGGCAGCCAGTCGCCGTGCGCGTCGGCGAAACCCGCCACCGTGCCGGTCGGATCGGTGGGGCGGCGCTTGGACACCGCGTACACCGTGCCCGACGTGCCGAGGCTGAGTACCGGCGTACCGGGGCGCAGACCCAGACCGAGCGCGGCGGCCGCGTTGTCCCCGGTGCCTGGGGCCACCAGCGTGCCCCTGGAGAACGGCAGGTCGTGGCCGTCGCGCACGGTGCCTGCCACCTCGCCGGGCCGCACCACCTGGGGGAGCAACGCCGGGTCGAGCCCCACATGCGCGAGGGTCTCCTCGTCGTACGACTCCGTCGCCGACGCCCACCAGCCGGTGCCGGAGACATCGCCGCGGTCGGTGGTGCCCAGGCCGGTGAGGCGTTCGGTGAGGTAGTCGTGGGGGAGGCGCACAGCCCGGGTGGCGCGGACCGCGTCCGGCTCGTGCTCCGCGAGCCACGCCCACTTCGACACCGTGAACGACGCGCCCGGCACGCTGCCCGTGCGCTCCGCCCAGGCATCCGGGCCGCCCAGCTCCTCCACGAGCCGCCGGGCCTGGGGCGCCGAGCGGACATCGTTCCACAGCAGCGCGGGGCGTACCGGCTCGCCGTGCGCGTCCAGCGTGACCAGGCCGTGCTGCTGGCCACCGATCGAGACGGCCGCCGCCTCGTGCGCCGCCTCGCCGCACTGCCGCAGCGCCTCGCACAGCGCGTCCCACCACTGACGCGGATCGCTCTCCCGCCCCGTGCCGGAGGTCACCGTGTGCGCGGCCTGGCCGCTCGCCACCACCTGTCCGGTGGACGCGTCGACGACCAGTGCCTTCGTGGACTGGGTGGACGTGTCCACACCGACGACGAGCGGACCCTCGGCTGCTGACATCGGGCTCTCCCTCTTTCGCGGCGTCATCGACCGGCAGCGACGCCGCTCATCGATGGCGCCCTGGCGTGGAAAACATCTGGTCCCTTCCCAGAGGTGCTTCCGCATACTAATTTGTAAACGGCCATGACGAAATAGTCGTACGCATGAGGAGCCGCGGCATGAGCTACCAGCCCACCCCCGAGGACAAGTTCACCTTCGGCCTGTGGACCGTCGGCTGGCAGGGGAGGGACCCGTTCGGCGACGCCACCCGCCCTGCCCTCGACCCGGTGGAAACCGTGCGGCGGCTGGCCGGACTCGGCGCGCACGGGGTCACCTTCCACGACGACGACCTGATCCCCTTCGGCGCTTCCGAGACCGAGCGCGAGTCGCACGTCAAGCGCTTCCGTCAGGCGCTGGACGCCACCGGCATGGCCGTGCCGATGGCGACCACAAACCTTTTCACCCACCCCGTCTTCAAGGACGGCGCGTTCACCGCCAACGACCGCGACGTACGCCGCTACGCGCTCCGCAAGACGATCCGCAACATCGATCTCGCCGTCGAACTGGGCGCGGAGACCTATGTCGCTTGGGGCGGCCGCGAGGGAGCCGAGTCGGGTGGCGCCAAGGACGTGCGGGCGGCCCTGGACCGGATGAAGGAGGCGTTCGACCTCCTCGGCGAGTACGTCACCGACCAGGGGTACGACATCCGCTTCGCCATCGAACCCAAGCCCAACGAGCCGCGCGGCGACATCCTGCTCCCCACCGTCGGTCACGCCCTCGCCTTCATCGAACGCCTGGAGCGCCCCGAGCTGTACGGCGTCAACCCCGAGGTCGGGCACGAGCAGATGGCCGGACTCAACTTCCCGCACGGCATCGCGCAGGCCCTGTGGGCGGGCAAGCTCTTCCACATCGACCTCAACGGCCAGTCGGGCATCAAGTACGACCAGGACCTGCGCTTCGGCGCCGGCGACCTTCGGGCCGCTTTCTGGCTCGTCGACCTTCTGGAGAGCGCCGGGTACGAGGGGCCCCGGCACTTCGACTTCAAGCCGCCGCGGACCGAGGACCTCGACGGAGTCTGGGCTTCAGCCGCCGGATGCATGCGCAACTACCTCATCCTGAAGGACCGCGCGGCCGCCTTCCGGGCCGACCCGGAGGTGCAGGAAGCATTGCGTACCTCACGGCTGGACGAACTGGCGCAGCCCACGGCCCCGGCCGGCCTGGAGGATCTGCTCGCCGACCGTTCGGCCTTCGAGGACTTCGACGTCGAGTCCGCCGCCGCGCGTGGCATGGCCTTCGAGCAACTCGACCAGCTCGCGATGGATCACCTGCTCGGCGCCCGCGGCTGACGGGGTGCGCGCGTGGTCGGCCCGCTGTGACCGGCCACGTGCGACCTGCCTCCTTCCCCTGAGGGGTGAGCGCGGGGAAGCGGCGTCGCTGGTGGCGGGAGCGGGTACACACCCCAGCGGGGGCACCGCGACGGTCTTCAGCCTCCGAAGGGTTTCTCAGGGGTTCCTCAGGGTCGGGCTTCAGGGATCTCTCAGGGGCGGCGGCCGGAACCGGGAGGTGCCCGGGACCGTTTTCCATGCAGAGAGTGGCAGTGGTCGTGACG
Organism: Streptomyces sp. NPDC058459; assembly: GCF_042721685.1. Lineage (NCBI taxonomy): Bacteria > Bacillati > Actinomycetota > Actinomycetes > Kitasatosporales > Streptomycetaceae > Streptomyces > Streptomyces sp. NPDC058459. The sequence continues at coordinate 15,756 of NZ_JBHXLV010000030.1, forward strand.
AAGGAGGCGGAGCGCATGTCGAGAAACGCGAAGATCGCTGTGGGTGGCGTGGCGGTCGGGCTGCTCCTGCTGATATGGCTGCCCTGGTGGGTGGCGTTCCTCATCGTGGTGGGGGTTCCCGCCGCGGCGTACCTGGCGTTGGACCCCTCGCAGCGGCGCAGGCTGCGCCGGGTCACGCGCAAGGAGATCGGCCGCTGAGCCGATCGGTGTCAGAGCGGACGTACGGCGATCTTGTCGAGCCCTTCCAGCAGGCCGGGGAGTTCCGGGCCCCGCCCCACGGGGATGACCTCGCCGGGCTCCGCGTCGAGCAGGACGAACGCGATGTCGTCGGTGCGGGCCACGATCGACCAGCCGGGACCGTCGGCCCGCAGCGTCCGCGCGTCTCCTGGGGCGAACGACGAGCGGACACGTCCGAGGGGCGGCGGCGTGTCGATGTAGGCGTGTGCCTCCGCCAGCGCCTGTCGTACGCCTGGATGGCCACGCTTGGCCGTACCTTCAGGCTCTGGCTGTGTGTCGGGCGCGGTCTCCAATGCGGGTGCTGCGGTGCCGGAAGGCCGCTCGCCGGGCAGGACTGCGGCGTTATCGAGCCGACCGCGCCACTCCGCCCACCGGAGGGCTATCTCGTCGGCAGCGAGGCGCCGCTGGGCCGCCCCCCAGGTCCTGGTGTCGGGTGGGGTAAGGGGAGGTTGATCGGTGGCGTCGGTGACCGGGTCGTGCGGGGCGGGTACGTCGGGCGCCGCGACGGCCAGTGCCAGGGGCCAGCCCGGGAGGGCCGCCACGACCGTGCGCCCGTCGGGCGACAGTTCGTACTCCATGCCGCAGTCCCAGGAGGCTATCGCCACCGCCACCAGAGAGACATCGTCGATGACGGCCGTCCAGCGGGCTCCCTCACCGTCCTGCCCGAGAACCAGCCCGTACCCCTCGTCGAGCGGTGTGAGACCCAGTGCCGCGCAGGCAGCGGGATAGTCGTCGCCCAGGACACTCGGGAACTGCGCCGGTGTCAGCAGCGCCGCCGTAAGCACATACAGCGCTTCGTCAGCGGCAGCCACGGGTGCATCGTCCGACCCGGCCATCTCAGTCTCCCCAGTGGTTGTCCGTCGGCGGGCACCATAGTGCCCGGGGGAGAGGCTTGTCACGACTCCTCGCACCAGGGAGAGCTGCGGTTTTCCAGCCGGACAGGGGCGAGACACCCCCTGTCCGGCAGTGCCCTCCTCAATCCGCCGGCAGTCCCAGCAGGTCGCGTGCCACCGCCCTCGGGGTCATGGAACGCTCTCGGGCGAGGGTGATGACAGCTCGGCTCGCCAGTTCGCCGACGCCGAAGGAGAGCGCTTCCGGTGACACCCACGATGACGCCTCGTCCACTCCGTCCTGGTCGTCCTGCGCACGGGCCGCCACGTAGGCGGCCGCAGCCTCGAAAAGGTTGTGTCCACGCCCTTTTCGCTCGGCGAGAGCTTCCCCGCCTGGTGAAGTACCCAGCCTGGCAGCGTACTTACGCAGCATGTCGAACACGTGAACCACCTTCCCCCGGTCGGGGTCTCGCTCATCGCGCACGTCTCATTACTCAAAGTAGAGTCGAAATTTCCGTGGCATAAGGGGACCTCGCGGTGAAACGCTTCGAGCAGTTCGACCGGATCCGGCGGCTGGACCCGGTCACCGGCGCTGCGGAGATCCATCGTCTCAGTGCCGCGTTCGAATTCCTCTGGGACTACACACGAGCGCTGGAACTGGTCCTGTACCGCACCTGTGCCGCCCCCTGGAATCGGCCGGCTCCTCGCCGAGACGGCGGAGCTGACCGAACGCTCGCAGCGGCGGTGCGACGACACCGCCCTTCGAGGAGCTGGAGGCGCTCCTCGACTCATACGAAAGGCAGCACTTCGCATGGGACGAGCAGGCCCGGTGGGTGTCCGACGCGACGCTCGACCTCATGGCGTCCTGGTATCCGCGACCGCTCGCACCGCTACTGCGTTCGGCGACCCTCACCCTGCTCGAAGGGCCGTTGCTGCGTGCCTTCCATTATGAACGCCAAGTCCGATGGTCATCTCTCTGGCGCGGCACGCGGTACGGACACGCGGACGGCCGGTCAGGCTGCTGCCTTCGCGCCGCGCGCCTCATCTCGCCCGGCAGAACCGGGAGATCAAGAGCTACTCCCTCGGCTACCGCACCGCCGACCTGGGCACGCGCCCGATGCCGGGCATGGGCGGCTGCCTGGTGCGGCAGGCGAAGCCGACCGACGCGGTGGAGTGAGTCGAGTGAATGACATCGGTCGGCCAGCCGGCCCCCGGACGAGCCGTCGCTTGGACCTGCGGCCGTCGCCGGTCCGGTCTCAGGACTCGCGGAACGCCAACGCGAGGAAGTAGTCGGGCTCGTCGACGTACGACGTCATGCGCCACCCGGAACGTGCCAGCAGAGGGCCGAGGTTGGTCTCAGCTCGCAGATCTTCGGGCCTGAGCTGCCTACCCTGGCGAGCGGCAAGGGTTGCCCGGCCGATGGGGTGGAACAGGGCGAGCGTGCCACCGTGCCGTACCACGCGGGCCAGTTCGCGGAGATTCGGGCTCGGCTCGGGGAGGTGCGCGATCAGACCCGCCGCGAAGACGGCGTCCAGGGACTCCGACCGCAGGGGCAGCGTGGTGACATCCGCGAGCAGCAGGGCAGCGTGCCGGCCCCGCCCGGCCCGCGCTGCGGCCTGCAGCATGGCCGGAGTCAGATCCGCCCCGATCACCGTCCCGGAAGATCCCACGGCGGCGCGCAGCGATGAGAGCGCACGTCCCGTGCCGCACCCCGCGTCGAGCACCCGGCCGCCCGTGCCCAGCCCCATGTCGGACACCGCCGCCGCATAGGCGGGGCCGTCGTCGGGAAACTTGCTGTCCCAGTCGGCCGCCCGCGTGCTGAAGAACTCCTGGACGTGTGTGTGGTCGTCACTCATACTCCGATGATCTCCCGCCGTCCCCCTCGGCGCCGCACGCGCATGGATCGGGCCCGGTGCGATCTTTTCACCACAACTCCACGTCATGTTCGGACACCTTCTGTGTCATGTTGTGCCAGCTTTCGAAATGCGCCCCATCTGTGAGCCCCTGCCCCGACTAGCGTCCGGAGGCCATGGGACACCTTGACCACGCGGCCTTCGGATGGCTGACTCCGGCGCTCTCCTACGCCATGGCCTGCATCGGCGCCGCACTCGGCCTGCGCTGCACGGTGCGCGCGCTGGCCACGGCCGGCCGGGCTCGGCGCAACTGGCTGATCACGGCCGCTTCAGCGATCGGGACCGGCATCTGGACCATGCACTTCGTGGCCATGCTCGGCTTCCGCGTCAGCGGCACCGACATCCGCTACGACGTGCCCCTGACGATCCTGAGCCTCGTCGTCGCCATGGTCGTCGTATGCGCGGGTGTCTTCGCTGTCGGCTACAGCAAGGACCGTAACCGCGCCCTTCTGATCGGCGGCCTCACCACCGGCCTCGGCGTCGCCAGCATGCACTACCTTGGCATGGCCGCGGTCCGGCTGCACGGGAGCGTGACCTACGATCCCGTCCTCGTCGGCCTGTCGATCGCCATCGCGGTGGTCGCCGCCACGGCCGCGCTCTGGGCGGCACTCAACATCAAGTCCCCGCTGGCGGTCACCCTCGCGTCCCTCGTCATGGGCGCGGCGGTCAGCAGCATGCACTACAGCGGCATGTTCGCGGTGAGCGTCCATGTCAACCCCTCGGGCGCGACCCTGCCGGGAGCCACGGCCATGCAGTTCATCTTCCCGCTGGCCGTGGGTCTCGGCTCCTACCTCTTCATCACCTCGGCCTTCGTCGCCCTCTCGCCCACGGCGGACGAGCGGCAGGCGTCCGCCACGGCCCAACGGCCCGTCGAGGGCGCCGCCCGCTAGCGCCCGCCCCGCCCTCAGAGCCCTGACCCACTGCCCGAGCGAGGAGGCCATGCGCCCACCCCGTAGCACCCCGAAGGCCGGACCGCCGGCGCAGTCCCCGACCCCGCTACGCGGCCGACGCGCGCACGCCGGGCCACCGGCCGACGAGAGACCGGACCTCTACTTCGACATGCCGCCGGACTACGCGCCCCCGCGTGCGAGCCGCTGGCACATGCGCCCCCGGACCGTGCGCGCCAAGGTGGTCTGCCTCCTGATGGTGCCCGTCGTCTCCCTCCTCGCGCTGTGGGCGTACGCCACCGTGACCACCGCGCAGGACGTCTCCGAACTGCGTGAGTCGCAGCGCATCGACGCCGAGCTGCGCACTCCCGTCGCCTCCGCCGTAGCCGCTCTGCAGGCGGAGCGGGCAGCCGCTGTGCGGTACGCAGCCGAACCGAACGCGGCGCAGGGGAACGAACTCCGCGGCCTCACCTCCACGACCGACCGGGCGGTGTCCGGGCTCCGGCTGGGCGACGACAGTACCGTCGCCGCAAGCCAGCAGCTCCCCGCCGGAGTCGGCAGCCGTCTGGAGACCTTCGTCGGCGGAGCCGAGCAGCTCCGCCGGCTGCGGGCCGACGTGCTCAGCCGTGAGGCGGACTGGGCGAAGGCTTACGACCGGTACTCCAGGACCATCGATGCCGCGTTCGCCGTGGACGGTGCCCTATCCGGCATCCAGCGCGCCGATGTCGGCTCCGACGCGCGCGTGCTGCTCGAGTTCTCCCGGGCCGCCGAGGCGCTGGCCCAGGAGAACGCGGTGCTCGCCGGCGCGCGCCCCGACGGCGAGCTTCGCGGCCTACGTCTGCGGCTGCTGGGCGGGGCCGTCGCCAACCGGCGCGCCCTGACCCACATAGCCGTCGCCGATCTGCCCGCCGCCCAGCGCGCCGCCTGGAACCGCACCGCCCGGGGTGGCGCCTACCTCGCCCTCACCGCCGCCGAGGACCGCATCCTCGCCGCTGGCTCCGGCGCCAAGGCGGTCGACACGTCGCCCGGTTCGGCCTGGGCCACCGCCCACGCGCGCGTGCGGGCGGACATGAGCACCACCGCGGCGGCCACGAGCCGGACCGTCGCGGGCCGCGCCGACCCGTTCGCCCACGGTCTGCTCAGCCCGGCCGGCGCCGCCGTGCTCTTCGGCCTTGCCGCTGTCGTGGCCTCGCTCGTGATCTCGGTCCGGATCGGACGCACGCTCGTGGTCGAGCTGGTGAGTCTGCGCAACGACGCTCTGGAGATCGCCCGCCGTAAACTTCCGGCGGCCATGCGGAAACTCCGCGCGGGCGCGGACATCGACATCCGCGCCGAGGCCCCCGCCGGACCACCCGCGGAGGACGAGACCGGGCAAGTGGCGGAAGCCCTGACGACCGTGCACCGGGCCGCACTGCACGCTGCGGTGGAGCGCGCCGAACTCGCCAACGGCATCTCCGGAGTCTTCGTCAATCTCGCCCGCCGCAGCCAGGTACTGGTCCACCGCCAGCTCAGCCTGCTGGACAGCATGGAGCGCCGCTCCGAAGACCCGAACGAGCTGAGCGACCTGTTCCGGCTCGACCACCTCACCACACGCATGCGCCGCCACGCCGAAAGCCTGATCATCCTTTCCGGGGCGGCGCCCGGCCGGGCATGGCGCATGCCGGTGTCCCTGACCAACGTCGTCCGCGCGGCCGTCTCGGAGATCGAGGACTACGCGCGCGCGGAGGTCCGTCAGCTCCCCGAGGCGGCCGTCGTCGGAGCCGCCGTCGCCGACCTCACTCACCTGCTCGCGGAACTGGTCGAGAACGCGGCCCAGTTCTCGCCGCCCCACACGCGCGTACGCGTGTCCGGTGAACCGGTCGGCAACGGCTACGTCATCGAGGTCGAGGACCGGGGCCTCGGCATGAGCGCCGAAGCCCTGGTGGAGGCCAACCGGCGCATCGAGCAGTCCGAGGCCCTCGACCTCTTCGACAGCGACCGTCTCGGTCTCTTCGTGGTCAGCAGACTCGCGGCCCGCCAAGGCATCAAGGTGCACCTGCGCACCTCCCCGTACGGCGGCACCACCGCAGTCGTGCTCCTGCCGACCGCCTTGGTGCACCAGACCACTTCGGCACAGCCGGCGGAAGATCCCCCGCTCGGCCAGGAGCCGGAACGCGAGTACGCGCGCGTGCCCGATCTTCCCCCACCGGACCCGGCCGCGGTGACCGCGCAGGCCGAGCGGCCCGCTCTGGCCGCCACCGCGCCATCGGCCGCCACTGTGCCACCGCCCGTCGAACCCGCCCCGGACACGACGCCTCCCGGAGCCAGCACCTTGAGGCCCCACCGCCCGCCGGCCGACTCCGAATCCTCGGAAGACCTTCCGCGCCGCGTGCGCCAGGCCAGCCTCGCGCCTCAGCTCCGCAAGGAGCGCCCGGCCGAGCCGGCAGCGGAACCCGAACCGCCCGGCGACGAGGGACGGACCCCGGAAATCGTACGGGACCGGATGGCGGCCTACCGCGACGGCTGGGTACGCGGCGGTGGCCGACGCCCCGGCCGCGTCGCACCAGCGCCCGGAACGGGCAGCGACAGCACCGAAGGAGAACCAGCATGATCCAGGAGCCGAACACGACCGCGAACGAGCGATCCGGCGAACTCGACTGGCTCCTGGACGACCTGGTCAGGAGGGTGACCGAGGTGCGCCATGCCGTCGTGTTGTCCAACGACGGCCTGGCGGTCGGGTCCTCCACCGGCCTCGGCCGCGACGACGCCGAACACCTCGCGGCCGTGGCCTCGGGTTTCAACAGCCTGGCCAAGGGCGCAGGACGACATTTCGGCGCGGGCGGCGTCCGCCAGACCATGGTGGAACTGGACGACGCCTTCCTCTTCGTGGTCTCGGCGGGAGACGGCTCCTGTCTCGCCGTCCTCACGGCGGCGACCGCCGACATCGGCATGGTCGCCTACGAGATGGCACGCCTGGTCAGACGCGTGGGTGAACACCTCTACTCCGCCCCGCGCGTCGCCTCACGGCCACCCGCCGCAGGCTGACCGGGAAGGCCGGAGCGGATGACCGACAACCCGCCGGGCGACCTCCGGGACGAGGGCAGCCAGTGGTATGACGGTGAGGCGGGGCCACTGGTGCGCCCCTACGCCATGACCGGCGGACGCACCCAGCCCGGCCCCACCGGAGTGCCCTTCGACCTCATCGCCCTCGTCACCCTCGACCCCGCGGCGCCCGGCACCAACGAGGACAGCGCGCTCGGTCCGGAACACCGGACCCTGATGGAGTTGTGCCGCACCGAGACACAGTCGGTCGCGGAACTCGCGGCGGACGCGGATCTGCCCCTGGGCGTGGTCCGGGTCCTGCTGGGCGACCTGCTGGAACTGGGCTTCGTCACCGTCAGCCGTCCCGTGCCGCCGGCCCAGCTGCCCGACGAGCGGATTCTGCGCGAGGTCATCGAAGGGCTGAGGGCCCTGTAGATGAACGTTGACGACCGACCCGGCACCTATTCGGTCGCCGTTCCGCGCGCTGCCGGTGACCAATCGGCCGTGAGTCGGTCATATGTGGTGCTTTTCAGTCCGAACTCCCGAGGCGGTGCCGAAGTTGTCATGATGCTGACCTCACGCCCCGGACACATCGAACGCAGCCGCCCTCCCGAGAGAAGTGATCATGGCCTCTGAGCACGTCGAAGCCGCCGACGACATCTCCGCCCTGGCGCTGAAGATACTGGTGGCGGGGGGATTCGGGGTCGGCAAGACCACGATGGTCGGCTCCGTCAGCGAGATCCGGCCCCTGCGTACCGAGGAACTGCTCAGTGAGGCGGGTCAGCTGGTCGATGACACCGACGGCGTGGACCACAAGGTGACCACGACCGTGGCCATGGACTTCGGCCGTATCACGATTCGCTCCGGCCTCGCCCTGTACCTGTTCGGGACGCCGGGACAGGACCGCTTCTGGTTCATCTGGGACGAGCTCTCGCAGGGAGCCCTGGGAGCCGTGGTCCTCGCCGACACGCGCCGGCTGGAGGACTGCTTCCCGGCGGTCGACTACTTCGAGCACCGGCGCATTCCGTTTGTCGTCGCCGTCAACTGCTTCCCCGGCGCGCGCCCCTACGGCGCCCATGACGTCTCATGCGCCCTCGACCTGGACCAGGGAACTCCCGTGGTGCTCTGCGACGCCCGTGACCGCGACTCCGGCAAGGAAGTACTGATCCGCCTCGTCGAGTACGCCGGGCGTATGCACACGGCCCGGCTTCTCGACTCGGTGAGCTGAGCCCGACTCAGTCCGCGAGATCCCGCACCGCGACCACGTGGTCGATGTGCACCCTCACCAGCAGTTCACCTGGAACGCCGTTGCGGGCGCCGAACTCCTCGGCGTGGTCCTCGCCCATGTACCGTGCGGCGATCCGGGTGGCCCACCGGCGCATGTCGTCCAGATCCTCGGACACCCGGGCCTGGCCGTTCAGGATCACGAACGAGAACGGCGGCCGGTCGTCGTCCACGCAGAGCGCGACCCGGTGGTCACGGGCGAGATTGCGCCCTTTCACCGTCTCCCCACCGGTGTTGAACACCAGCTCGTCGCCGTCCAGCAGAAACCAGATCGGGGCGATATGAGGGCTTCCATCGGCTCTTACGGTCGCCAGCTTGCCGGTCCGGGTGCCGTGCGAGACGAACGCCCGCCATTCCTCGTCGGTCATCTTCTGTGCCATACGCCCATCTTGCTTGCCCGGACGCCGGACGTGGGGAAGGCTTGCGGAAAGCTCCTCCAGCCAGGGGGAGAGGCCACACGGGGAGACGGAACATGGCGCAGAACCAGGGACTGGGCTGGCTCCTGGACGATCTCACCCAGCGCGTGGACCACGTGCGACACGCGCTGGTGCTCTCGAACGACGGACTGGTCACCGGCGCGAGCACCGGACTACGGCGCGAGGACGCGGAGCACCTGGCTGCCGTGTCCTCAGGACTGCACAGCCTGGCCAAAGGCTCGGGGCGCCACTTCGGCGCGGGCCGCGTGCGGCAGACCATGATCGAGTACGACGACGCCGTACTGTTCGTCACCGCCGCCGGGCCCAGCAGCTGCCTCTGCCTGCTCAGCGGTGCGGAGGCGGACATCGGTCAGATCGCCTACGAGATGACGCTGCTGGTGAACCGGGTCGGCGAACACCTCGGCGTGAATACCCGGCAGCCCGAACACACTCCAGTATCTGATCTCTGACCTGCGGCTTCAGGCAGCAAGAAGGTTATCCACAGGGCCGACGCGGAGTGCGCGGATATGGCTACGGTGTGTGCACGGCGAACGCACAGGGCGAGAGCCGACCACTCCACGGGGGAGTAGAGCCATGCCGGGAACCACCATCGCTTCCGTCACCACCCTGACGCCCGAGCGCCTCACGCTGTGCGCACCGAGCCGCGCGGCCAGGGAACTGGGCCTCAAACGCTATGAGTTCGACCTGGCGGTCGAACTGGGCCGCATCCGCACGGTGCCGGCCGGGGGAAGCGGCGGCCGACGGATCGCCCGGCCGGAGATCGCCCGCCTCCAGGCCCAGGCCGGCTTTCCTCAGACGCTCCGCGAGCGGGTGCGCCTCGTGGGCACCAAGGAGGGCGCCTCGCTCATGGGCGTCTCCGGAGGCAGGTTCGCCAGGCTCGCCCGACTGGGACTGCTGGTGCCGGTGCGCTTCTACCTCAATCGGTACCGAGCCGTGGTCTGGCTGTATCTGGCGGAGGATCTGCGGGAGTTCGTGGCGAACGGTGAGCACGCCGATCTGATCACGGGCAGGGCCCCCGAGACACTGAGGAGCCAGTTGGCGGCCGGGCTCGACCTGCGCCCGAGAAACTGGCGGGACCGTCACCTCGGATTCCTGCTGTGTCAGGCCGAGGACCCTTGGGCGCGAGCAGGAGCCATCGCCGCCTTCCTGCCGAGCGCCGAGATCACGGAGATCGCCAAAAGTCCAGATGAACGGGCCAGGTTGGACCGCCTGAGGCCGCCCCTCCCCGAGCACGGTGCCCCCGGATCACCCTCCGCACTACTCAGCGAGCAGATCATGACCGCGCAGGACGCGGACGAGATCGCCTGGCTGAGCGCGGACCTGGCACGGCAACTGGAAGCGACACGGGCGCCTGGGCCCGTTCCCTCACCGGTGCCGAGCCAACGGGATCACACCACGCGACGACCGCCCGCACGACGCGTGCCCACGCCAACCACGCATCGGCCCGAGCCGGCAACGCCGGCCGACATCGCCACGGCCTGGGCATGCTCCGGCACCCCGGTCTCCCAGCCGCTGCCGCTGCCGCGAGGCGACCACGGGTCCGGAGCCGGCGCGTCACGCCCGCCTCGGGGGCTGCTGACCTGGCTACGTCGCAGAAGCCCCGGGAGCGCTCTCGCCGCCGATCACGCTAGAAGGACCTGAACAGACCCTCCTGGACTACCGACACGAGCAGTTGCCCCTGGATGTCGTAGATGCGCCCGCGGGCCAGGCCACGGCCGCCGATGGCGATCGGGGACTCCTGGTCGTAGAGGAACCACTCGTCGGCACGGAACGGACGGTGGAACCACATGGCGTGGTCCAGCGAGGCCATGTCGAAGTTCCGCTGGCCCCAGAGCGGTTCGACCGGAATGCGGACCGCGTCCAACAGGGTCATGTCGCTGGCATAGGTCAGCGCGCAGGTGTGGACCAGCGGATCGTCACCCAGCGGACCGACCGCACGCATCCACACGGCGCTGCGCGGCTCGGCGCCATCGATTTCGTCGGTGTTCCAGCGCAGCCGGTCGACATAGCGGATGTCGAAGGGCTGGCGGCGCGCCATCAGCTCCAACTGCTCCGGCAGTGCGCCCAGGTGCTTCCGGATCTCCTCGGCCACCGGCGGCAGCGACTCGGGGTCCGGCACCACACGGGCCGGCGGCAGCTGGTGTTCGAACGGTCCTTCCTCAGGCTTGTGAAAGGAGGCGGTCAGATTGAAGATCGTGCGGCCCTGCTGCACGGCGGTGACGCGCCGCGTGGTGAACGAGCGTCCGTCACGGACGCGCTCCACCTGGTACACGATCGGCACGCCCGGCCGGCCCGGACGCAGGAAGTACGCGTGCAGCGAGTGCACCGGGCGGTCGCCTTCCGTGGTGCGCCCTGCGGCGACCAGCGCCTGGCCCGCCACCTGGCCGCCGAAGACCCTCTGGAGGGACTCCTGTGGGCTTCGGCCGCGGAAGATGTTGACCTCTATCTGCTCCAGGTCGAGCAGGTCGACCAGGCTCTCGGCCGGATTCGTCATCGGTGGGTTTCTCCTGTGCTCACAACTGGCCGACATCGGTGACGCGGACGACCGCACGGCCCTCCGCGTCGGAAGCGGCGAGATCGACTTCCGCGCTGATGCCCCAGTCGTGATCATCATCGGGATCGTCGAAGATCTGGCGGACGCGCCACAGTCCGTTCTGCGGCTCCTCTTTGATCACCAGCAGCTTGGGACCGCGGGCGTCGGGTCCGGTGCCGAGGTTCTCGTACGCGTCCCAGTACTTGTCCATGGCCTCGCCCCACGCGTCCGCGTCCCAGCCGGAGTCGGCATCCAGCTCGCCGAGTTCGTCGACCCGGTCGAGGGCGGCCAGCTCCACGCGGCGGAAGAGGGCGTTGCGGACGAGCACGCGGAAGGCGCGGGCGTTGGTGGTGACAGGCTTCACCTCGTCGGCCTTCTCCTGGGCCTCCTCGGCGGTCATCACCTCGGGGTTGGCCAACTGCTCCCACTCGTCCAGGAGGCTGGAGTCCACCTGGCGGACCGTCTCACCGAGCCACTCGATCAGATCTTGCAGATCCTCGGACTTCAGGTCGTCCGGGATGGTGTGGTCGAGAGCCTTGTACGCGCCGGCCAGGTAGCGCAGGACGATGCCCTCGGTGCGCGCCAGCTCGTAGAGGGCGACCAGCTCCGTGAAGGACAGGGCTCGCTCGTACATGTCGCGGACGACCGACTTCGGCGACAGCGGGTGGTCGCCCACCCAGGGGTGGCTCTTGCGGTACGTGTCGTAGGCGTGGAAGAGCAGCTCTTCCATGGGCTTGGGGTAGGTGATGTCCTGGAGCCGCTCCATGCGCTCCTCGTACTCGACGCCGTCCGCCTTCATCAGGGCCACGGCCTCGCCGCGTGCCTTGTTCTGCTGGGCGGCGAGGATCTGCCGCGGGTCGTCCAAGGTGGACTCGACGACGGACACCATGTCGAGGGCGTAGGACGGCGACTCCGGGTCCAGGAGTTCGAAGGCGGCGAGCGCGAAGGTGGACAGCGGCTGGTTGAGCGCGAAGTCCTGCTGGAGATCGACCGTAAGACGCACGATCCTGCCCTCAGCGTCCGGCTTGTCGAGCTTTTCGACGATGCCGCCGTCCAGCAGCGAGCGGTAGATGGCGATCGCACGGCGGATGTGCCGCAGCTGCTGCTTGCGCGGCTCGTGGTTGTCCTCCAGCAGATGACGCATCGCCTCGAACGCGTTGCCGGGCCGGGCGATCACCGACAGAAGCATGGTGTGCGTCACCCTGAACCGCGAGTTCAGCGGCTCCGGATCGGACGCGATCAGCTTCTCGAAGGTGCTCTCCGTCCAGCCGACGAAGCCCTCTGGAGCCTTCTTGCGCACCACCTTGCGGCGCTTCTTCGCGTCGTCCCCCGCCTTGGCGAGGGCCTTCTCGTTCTCGATGACGTGTTCGGGCGCCTGCGCGACGACGAGTCCGGCGGTGTCGAAGCCGGCCCGTCCGGCCCGTCCCGCGATCTGGTGGAACTCGCGGGCCCGCAGTGTGCGGACCCGGTTGCCGTCGTACTTGGTAAGGGCCGTGAACAGCACGGTGCGGATGGGTACGTTGACGCCGACGCCGAGGGTGTCCGTGCCGCAGATGACCTTCAGCAGGCCGGCCTGGGCCAGCTTCTCCACAAGGCGCCGGTATTTGGGCAGCATGCCGGCGTGGTGGACGCCGATACCGTGCCGTACGTAACGGGAGAGGTTCTGGCCGAACTTGGTGGTGAAACGGAAGCTGCCGATCAGCTCGGCGATCCGGTCCTTCTCCTCGCGCGTGCACATGTTGATGCTCATCAGCGCCTGGGCGCGTTCCACGGCCTGCGCCTGGGTGAAGTGCACGATGTACACCGGAGCCTGCTTGGTCTCCAGCAGCTCGGTGAGCGTCTCGGTGAGAGGGGTGAGCCGGTACTCGTAGGAGAGCGGAACCGGGCGCGTGGCCGAGCGGACCACGGAGGTGGGGCGGCCGGTACGGCGGGTGAGGTCCTTCTCGAAGAAGGACACGTCACCGAGTGTGGCCGACATCAGGATGAACTGCGCCTGCGGCAGCTCCAGCAGCGGAATCTGCCAGGCCCAGCCCCGGTCGCCCTCCGCGTAGAAGTGGAACTCGTCCATGACGACCTGGCCGATGTCCGCGTCCTTGCCGTCACGCAGCGCGATGGAGGCCAGAACCTCGGCCGTGCAGCAGATCACGGGTGCGTCGGCGTTCACCGAGGCGTCGCCGGTCAGCATGCCCACGTTCTCGGTGCCGAAGATCTTGCACAGCTCGAAGAACTTCTCCGACACCAGGGCCTTGATCGGAGCGGTGTAGAAGGTGACCTCGTCACGGGCCAGCGCCGCGAAGTGCGCGCCGGCGGCGATCATGCTCTTGCCGGACCCGGTGGGCGTCGAGACGATCACGTTCGCCCCGGACACCACCTCGATCAGCGCCTCTTCCTGGTGGGGATAGAGGGTGAGGCCGCGATCCTGGGCCCACGACTCGAAAGATTCGTACAGGGCGTCGGGGTCGGCGGTCTGCGGCAGCTGATCGATGAGGGTCACGCCCCCATCTTGCCTGCCCGTGCCGTCAACCAGGGAATCGGCTGTGGGCGTCAAGATCATGGAAGCTACGCTGTGTCGCCGACACGGCATCAGCACCGCAGGTCAACTGGACAGCGGCACATGAGGAATGGGGCGGGACGCGGCCATGATGGGACCAGCACACTCACTGTCGGGGGCCGCCGCGTGGCTCGGTGTCGGGGCGGCGGCCGCTGCCGCCGGGTACCCGATGCCCTGGCCGGTCCTGCTGGTGGGCGCCCTGGTCTGTGCGGGCGCCGCCCTGGCCCCGGACCTCGACCACAAGGCGGCCACCATCTCACGGGCCTTCGGGCCGGTGTCCCGCTGGATCTGCGAGATCGTCGACAAGCTGTCCTACGCCGTCTACAAGGCGACCCGGAAGCCGGGCGACGCGCGCCGGTCGGGCGGTCACCGCACCCTCACCCACACCTGGCTGTGGGCGGTCCTGATCGGCGCTGGCAGCTCAGCGGTGGCGATCACCGGGGGCCGCTGGGGGGTCCTGGGCATCCTTTTCGTGTACATGGTGCTGGCCATCGAAGGTCTGCTGTGGCGAGCGGCACGTGGGTCCAGCAGCGATGTCCTGGTCTGGCTGCTCGCGGCGACCAGTGCCTGGATCCTGGCGGGCACGCTGGACAAGCCGGGCCTGGGTGCCAACTGGCTGTTCACGGCTCCTGGCCAGGAGTACATGTGGCTGGGGCTGCCAGTCGTGCTGGGCGCCTTGGTGCACGATCTCGGGGACGCACTTACCGTGTCCGGCTGTCCCGTCCTGTGGCCGATCCCGGTGGGCCGCAAGCGCTGGTACCCGATCGGGCCGCCGAAGCCGCTGCGCTTTCGGGCGGGCAGCTGGGTCGAGCTGCGGGTACTCATGCCCGCGTTCATGGTGCTCGGGGGAGTGGGCGGCGCGGCGGCCCTCAACTTCATCTGAGGAAGCGCTCGCCGTCAGGCGGTCGCCTCCGGGGGCTTCCCGCCGTACCGGCGCTCGAAGCGGTCGATGCGACCCTCGCTGTCGAGCGTGCGGGCCTTGCCGGTGTAGAAGGGGTGGCTCTCCGAGGAGATCTCCACGTCCACCACCGGGTAGGTCTCACCGTCGTCCCACTCGATGGTCTGCTCACTGACCGCGGTGGACCGGGTGAGGAAGGCGTAGCCCGCCGAGCGGTCGCGGAAGACGACGGGACGGTAGGAGGGCTGCTGGTCCTGCTGCATGGCGGCTCCTCGATCGAGGCTGTGGGACGGGAGGGGTCCGGATCAGCCGGGAAGGGAATCCTCGTCGACGATGTGCACGGCGGCCTCTTCCGCGGAGGCGGCGGCCCCGTCGATGCCCACATCGGTGGCCACGAGCGCGCTCTCCTCGTCCTCGTGCGTGCCCTCGTCGGGGGCCACCAGGCGGCCCGACCGACGCAGGCCCACCTCGTTGTCGAGCAGTTCTCCGTCGGTGCCGTCGCAGTCGCCGAGGCCGTCGCCGTCGGGGGCAGCCGCATCGGGCAACTCCTCGGCGAGCCGCTGGTCCAGCGTCTCCCCGGCCGCGCGCTCCGCCGCCGTCACGCCGTCGTGCTCAACCGCCCACGGCCGCTCGGGAGGGGACCAGCCCCGGTCGAGGGGGTCCTCTACGCCATCGGCGTCCAACGTGTCCTCGACGTCGAGCACACCCGAGTCCTCCTGGATCTCGTCGGTGCCGGGCTGGTAGACGTCGTCACCCCATCCGTCGGCGCTGTTCACGGAGACCTCCATCCGGTAAGCACGGCCCGGCGCCGTGATGACCTGCGCGGGCCTGTTGGCAGTCACGACCCTGCTGTCCCGCGAAACGGCCGGGAAACATCACCCGCATTCCGGGCCCTGTGCCCTCATCCAGCCTTCCACCCCGGTTCGGAACCTCGCAACGGCAACGCCGTGCGGTGCGGGAGAGCCGGCCGTGGACCAGTCCGCCGCACAGCCGCGGTCGGCCCCGCCGTGTGCGCCTTGCCTGGTCCGTCCGGCTGCTCCTCACCCGTGCCACGATCGCCAGAGCGCCGCGTAGGCGCCGTCCGCCGCGACCAGATCGTCGTGGCTGCCCAACTCGCTGATACGGCCGTTCTCGACGACCGCGATCACATCGGCGTCGTGGGCGGTGTGCAGGCGGTGGGCGATGGCGACCACCGTGCGCCCGTCGAGGACGCGGGACAGGGAACGCTCCAGGTGGCGTGCCGCGCGTGGATCGAGGAGCGAGGTTGCCTCGTCCAGCACCAGCGTGTGCGGATCGGCCAGCACCAGCCGCGCCAGCGCGATCTGCTGGGCCTGCGCCGGAGTCAGAGGCAGACCTCCGGAACCGACCTCGGTGTCGAGCCCGGCGTCCAGCGCCCGCGCCCAGGTGTCCGCGTCGACCGCGCCCAGCGCCGCCCACAGCTCGGCGTCCCCCGCCTCGGTGCGGGCCAGAAGGAGGTTGTCGCGCAGGGAGCCGACGAAGACGTGGTGCTCCTGGTTGACGAGGGCGACATGCGAGCGGACGCGTTCGGCGGGCATCCCGGACAGCTCCGCGCCGCCCAGCGTGACATGACCGGTCCTCGGCGCGTAGACACCGGCGAGCAGCCTGCCCAGCGTGGACTTACCCGCGCCGGACGGCCCGACCAGCGCCAGCCGGGTGCCCGGTGCGACCCGCAGGGACACCGCACGCAGCACGTCGACGCCGTCGCGGTAGCCGAAGTGCACCCGGTCCGCGTCCACGTCCCGCCCGTCCGGCACGAGCGAGGCGTCACCGGCGTCCGGCTCGATGTCCCGGACCCCGACGAGCCTGGCCATCGACACCTGGGCGACCTGCACCTCGTCGTACCAGCGCAGGATCAGGTTGACCGGGTCGACGAGCATCTGGGCGATCAGCGCGCCCGTGGTCAGCTGACCCACGTCCATCCAGCCCCGCAGGACGAGGACCCCGCCGACCATGAGGACCGAGCCCAGCACGATGATGTGGACGACGCTGATCACGGGGAACAGCACCGAGCGCAGCCACAGGGTGTACCTCTCCCAGGCCGTCCACTGTGCGATCCGCTCGTCCGAGAGGGCGATGCGGCGGTCGCCGAGGCGGTGGGCCTCGATGGTGCGGCCGGCGTCCACGGTCTCCGCGAGCGCGGCGGCCACGGCGGCGTATCCGGCGGATTCCGAGCGGTAGCCGGAGGGGGCGCGCTTGAAGTACCAGCGGCATCCGGCCACCAGCACCGGCACCGCGAGCAGGATGGCGGCCGCGAGAGGCGGGGCTGTCACGACGAGGCCGCCGAGCAGCAGAAGAGCCCACACGACGCCGATCGCCAGCTCGGGAACGGCTTCCCGCATGGCGTTGGACAGCCGGTCGATGTCGGTGGTGATGCGCGAGAGCAGATCCCCCGTGCCGGCCCGCTCCAGTACGCCCGGCGGCAGCCGTACCGAGCGGATCAGGAAGTCCTCGCGCAGGTCGGCCAGCATCCGCTCACCGAGCATCGCGCCGCGCAGCCGCACTTGCAGCGTGAACAGCGCCTGGACGGCCAGGGCGACCAGGAGGAGCCCGATCGTCAGCCCCAGCCGGGCGTTCGGCGCCCGGTCGGCTACGCGTTCTACCAGACCGCCGAGCAGGTACGGCCCCACCATGGAGGCGATGACCGCGATCGTGTTGACGGCGATGAGCAGCGAGAAGGCCCGCCGATGACGGCGGAAGAGTTCCGCCACGTAGGCGCGCACGGTCGCCGCCGCGCCGATGGGCAGGGTCGTGGTGGTCGTCGGAGCCGCCGGGTCATAGGCCGGTGGTGTCACGCCGATCATGCGCTCTCCTCGATCTCTTCGAGCGGTGCGAGGGCGCCCAGAAGAGCGGCTCCATCCGTGGTGGCCGGTCGGTCCGGTGCGGAGGGAGGCCCGGTGGTGTCCTCGGCCCGCCGCTGTTCGTCCTCGGTCTCCCGTGTCACGACGGCGCGGTACCGGGGCTCAGTGCCGATCAGCTCGCGGTGCGTCCCCGTCGCCGCGACCTCGCCCTCGTGGAGGAAGACGACTCCGTCCGCGCGGTCCAGCAGCAGCGGGGAGGAGGTGAGCACCACGGTCGTACGGCCCGAGCGCAGCCGGCGCAGCCCGTCCGCGATTCTGGCCTCGGTGTGCGAGTCCACGGCGGAGGTCGGTTCGTCCAGCACCAGGACGTCCGGGTCCGCGACGAGGGAACGGGCCAGGGCGAGACGCTGGCGCTGCCCGCCGGACAGGGAGCGTCCGCGTTCGGTGATCCGCGCGTCCATCGGGTCGGAAGCGTCCAGCGACCCCTGCACCAGGGCCTCCAGTACGTCCTCGCACTGGGCGGCTGACAGCGCGTCCTGCGGGCGGACGGCGCCGGAGGCGGGTACGTCGAGCAGTTCGCGCAGGGTTCCGGACAGCAGTACCGGGTCCTTGTCCTGGACGAGGACGACGGTGCGGGCGCGGTCGAGAGGAAGCTCGTCCAGCGGCACTCCGCCGAGCAGTACCGACAGGGCGGGCTCGGCTGGATGGCCGCCCAGGCGATCCGCGAGGCGCCCCGCCATGTCGGGGTCGCCGCACACCACCGCCGTGAGTTCATGTGCGGGGGCGAGCAGACCGGTGGCCGGGTCGGACAGATCGCCGTCCGGCAGGTCGCTCGCGCCCGAGCCCTCCGCGTCCGTGAGGCGTTCCAGCGACAGCACCCGTGCGGCCCGTTGGGCGGACGGCCGGGAGAAGGAGTACGCCATGGCGATCTCGACGAAGTGCCGCAGCGGATAGTTGACGATCGTGACCGCGCTGTAGACGGTGACCACTTCACCGACCGTGATCCGGCCCTCGCGGGCCAGTTGGACACCGCGCAGGACGACCACGATCAGCAGCAGACCCGGCAGCAGTACCTGGAGGGCCGAGATGACCGACCACATCCGGGCGCTGCGCACCGCGGCGTGCCGTACCTCTTGCGAGGCGCGGCGGTAGCGGTCGAGGAAGAGTTCCTCGCCGCCGATGCCCCGCAGTACCCGCAGTCCGGCCACGGTGTCCGAGGCCAGTTCGGTGGCACGGCCGGCCTTCTCACGCTGAATGTCGGCGCGGCTGGTGGCCGGTGGCAGCAGAGGCAGTACGGCGAGTGCGACCACCGGCAGGCCCACGGCGACGATCAAGCCGAGCGCGGGCTGGTACACCACGAGCGCGACACAGACCACGACCACCGTCAGCGCGGCCGCGGTGAAGCGGGACACCGCCTCGACGAACCATCCGATCTTCTCCACGTCGCCCGTCGAGACGGTGACCACTTCCCCCGCTGCGACCCGCCGGGTCAGCGCGGAGCCGAGGTGCGCGGCCTTGCGTGCCAGTAGTTGCTGGAGGCGGGCGGCCGCCGTGATCCAGTTGGTGACCGCGGCGCGGTGCAGGAAGGTGTCGCCCACCGCGATGCCTGTGCCGCACAGCAGCATCAGGCCTCCCGTCAGGGCCAGCCGGGTGGCGGAGCGGTCGACGGCCGCCTGGACGGCGAGGCCCACACAGAAGGGCAGGGCGCAGACGGAGACGAAGTGCAGCATGCCCCACAAGAGCGCTTTGCACTGCCCGCCCAGCTGGTTGCGTCCGAGCCACCACAGCAGGCGGGGGCCGGAGCGGGCGTCCGGTACGCCGGGATCTGAGTACGGAAGGTCTTGGATCTGCATGGCGTCCCAGTGGCTCGTGTCAGGGAGGGGCAGGCTGCGGCGACACCGGAAGGTGGCGGCAAGCCGTGAAAGGTTCGCCTTGCGTGGAGGTGAATTTCAAACGGTTTTACCGGTGCGGCCCGGCCGTCGCCGGGTTCCGGCCAGGCCCAGCCGCCCGGCTATCCGCAGATCAAGGACGCGCGGACGAGAGCAGCGGGGGTGGCGAGTACCAAGGGAGCCCAGGGCGGGACGTTCACCGCTTCGATGTGTCGCCGTCGACCAGGGTGTCCAGCAGGACGCCGAGTACCTGCCGCTCCTTCTCGGTCAGCGGAGCGAGGATCTCCTCGGCGGCGGAACGGCGCGCTCCGCGCAGTTCGCCCAGAGTGGCACGGCCCTCGTCCGTCAGCTCGATCCGGGTGACCCTGCGGTTGGCCGGGTCCGGGACCCGGCGGACCTTGCCGTGCGCCTCGAGACCGTCCACCAGGGTCGTCACCGCACGCGGCACCACCTCCAGCCGCTCGGCGAGGTCGGCCATGCGCGGAGGGGACTCGTAGTACGCGAGGGTGCGCAGCAGGCGGGACTGAGCGGGAGTGACGTCCAGATCCCGCCATTCGAGGTGGCGCTTCTGGATGCGGTGCACCCGGCGGGTCAGCCGCAACAGCTGCTCGGCTAGCACCCCCTCGGGATCTGGGGTCGACATGCGGGAACAATATCAGGACCCCGATCATTGTGAGTATAGGTAACAATGAGCTATGCTCAACGAACCGGAGTCGGCCGCCCCTGGTCCGGCTCTTCTCGCCTCCCTAGGAGTCCTTTGAGCCTCGAACGAGAAACGTCTAGGATGTCGCCTCCCGGCACCGGGGAGCAGCCCCGGCAGGTACGCCGCATCCTCAAACTCTTCCGTCCCTACCGCGGGCGCCTCGGGGTCGTCGGCCTGCTGGTCGGCGCCTCCTCGCTGGTCTCGGTCGCCACGCCCTTTCTCCTGCGGGAGATCCTCGACGTCGCCATCCCGCAGGGCCGTACCGGACTACTGAGCCTGCTCGCGCTCGGCATGATCGTCAGCGCGGTTCTCTCCAGCGTCTTCGGCGTCCTCCAGACGCTGATCTCGACCACCGTCGGCCAGCGCGTCATGCACGACCTGCGCACCGCCGTCTACGGCCGGCTCCAGCGGATGTCCCTCGCCTTCTTCACCCGCACCCGCACAGGCGAGGTGCAGTCCCGCATCGCCAACGACATCGGCGGTATGCAGGCCACCGTCACCTCCACCGCCACTTCCCTGGTCTCCAACACCACCAGCGTGGTCGCCACGATCGTGGCGATGGTCGCCCTCGACTGGCGGCTCACGATCGTCTCGCTGGTCCTGCTCCCGGTGTTCGTCTGGATCAGCCGCCGCGTCGGCGACGAGCGCAAGAGAATCACCACCCGACGGCAGAAACAGATGGCCGTGATGGCGGCCACCGTCACCGAGTCGCTGTCGGTCAGCGGCATCCTGCTCGGCCGCACCATGGGCCGCTCCGACTCGCTGACCGCCGGCTTCGCCGAGGAGTCCGAGCGTCTGGTGGACCTGGAGGTCCGGGCGAGCATGGCAGGCCGCTGGCGCATGGCGGTGATCACGATCGTCATGGCGGCCATGCCCGCGTTCATCTACTGGGCAGCGGGGCTGGCCCTCCAGTTCGGCGGTCCCGGGGTTTCGCTGGGCACGCTCGTCGCCTTCGTCTCGCTCCAGCAAGGTCTGTTCCGGCCCGCCGTGAGCCTGCTCTCCACCGGCGTCCAGATCCAGACGTCCCTCGCGCTCTTCCAGCGCATCTTCGAGTACCTCGACCTGCCCATCGACATCACCGAGCGCGTCGATCCGGTCCGTCTCGACGACATCAAGGGAGAGGTCCGCTTCGAGGGGGTCGAGTTCCGGTACGACGACGAGAGCGGCCCGGTCCTCGACGGCATCGACCTCGTCGTGCCAGCCGGCGGCAGTCTCGCCGTCGTGGGGCCGACCGGTGCCGGAAAGTCGACGTTCGGCTGCCTGGTGCCCCGGCTGTACGACGTCACCGGCGGCCGCGTCACCGTGGACGGGGTGGACGTCCGCGACCTAGACTTCGACACCCTCGCCCGAGCGGTCGGCGTCGTCGCGCAGGAGACCTATCTCTTCCACGCCTCTGTCGCCGACAACCTCCGCTTCGCCAAGCCCGACGCCACCGACGACGAGCTGTACACGGCGGCCCGCGCCGCACAGATCCACGACCACGTCACCGCCCTGCCGGACGGCTACGACACGATCGTCGGCGAACGCGGACACCGGTTCTCCGGCGGGGAGAAGCAGCGCCTGGCGATCGCGCGCACCATCCTGCGCGACCCGCCCGTCCTCATCCTCGACGAGGCGACCAGCGCCCTGGACACCCGCACCGAGGCGGCGGTGCAGGAGGCGATCGACGCGCTGTCGGCCGACCGGACCACCATCACCATCGCCCACCGGCTCTCGACCGTCCGGGACGCCGACCAGATAGCCGTGCTCGACTCCGGCCGGGTCGCCGAACTGGGAACACACGACGAGCTGCTGGAGCGCGACGGACGCTACGCCGCCCTGGTGCGCCGCGACGCTCAGCTCGAACCCACTGCCTGACAACCAGTCATGACGGGCGATCAAAAGCCGACAAGCTGACAATATGCCGGGTTTGTGGTGATGTGCGTATTACCGTGCCCGCATGCAGACGAAGACTCCGTCACGGAGCATGATGCGACTGACGCGCCGGGGCAAGCTCGCCCTTGTCGGAGCCGCCGCCGTCCTGGCCGGCACCGCCGTGGGGGTGACGCTGACGCTGTCGGGCCTGGGGGACGCGCAGCCCGCCACCCTGGTCATCCCGGAGGGCTGGCGCGCGAGCCAGATCTACGACGCGGTCGACAAGGTGCTGAAGCTGCCGCCCGGCAGCACCCGCAAGTCCGTCGCCAAGGCGGGTCTGAAGCTGGCGTCCGCCGCCGAAGGAAACCCGGAGGGCTATCTGTTCCCGGCGACGTACACCGTCACAGAAGGCGCCACCGCCGAGTCGCTGCTCCGGCAGATGGTCGAGACGGCCGACCAGAGGTTCAACGGCGCACCGGTCGCCGCCGGGGCGCAGCGCAACGCGATGAACGTCTACGAGGCAGTGACCGTCGCCAGCATCGTCCAGGCCGAGTCGGCCACGAAAAGCGACATGGGGAAGGTGGCCCGTGTCGTCTTCAACCGGCTGGAGCGCGGGATGCCGCTTCAGATGGACTCCACCCTCAACTACGCACTGAAGCGCAGCACCATCCACACCAGCGTCGACGACACCCGGATCGAGAGCCCGTACAACTCCTACCAGCGCATGGGGCTGCCGCCCACGCCGATCGACAACCCCGGGGAGGACGCGATGCGGGCGGTGACCAGTCCGCCGAAGGGGGACTGGCTGTACTTCGTCACGGTCAAGCCAGGCGACACCCGCTTCACCGCCGACTACACCCGCCACCTGCGGAACGTGGCCGACTTCAACGCCCTGCAGAAGGCCGGCGTGCGGTCGGGCTCGCCGTCCGGCAGCGCGAGCCCGGTCACGCGACCGCCCCGGTGAGCGGCCGGGGCGGCCGGTGGTGAGCGGTGCTCCGAGGGCTAGCGGCCGCGGGCGGCCAGGAGTGGGGCCTCGCGCCCGGTGGTCCGGGACGCCGTGTCGGCGGACAGCAGACCGCGGGCGGCCAGTTCGGGGATCACGCCCTCGCCGAACCAGTAAGCCTCCTCCAGATGCGGATACCCGGAGAACACGAAGTGTTCGACGCCGAGTGCGTGGTACTCCTCGATCCGGTCGGCGACCTCAGCGTGACTGCCGACCAGCGCCGTACCCGCGCCGCCCCGGACCAGGCCGACGCCCGCCCAGAGGTTGGGGTAGATCTCCAGTTGGTCGCGGGAGCCGCCGTGGAGTTCCAGCATCCGCTGCTGTCCCACCGACTCGCTGCGCCCCAGGGCTGCCTGTGCGGCGGCGATGCTGTCGGCGTCCAGGTCGTCCAGCAGCCGGTTCGCCGTCGACCAGGCGTCTGCGGAGGAATCACGGGAGATGGTGTGCAGCCGGATGCCGAAGCGGACCGTGCGCCCCTCCCGCTCGGCCAGTGAGCGAATCCAGTCGATCTTCGCCTTCACCTGCGCCGGCGGCTCGCCCCAGGTGAGGTACACGTCGGCGTGGCGGGCGGCCACCGGTCCGGCGGCCGGGGACGAGCCGCCGAAGAACAGTTCCGGGACCGGGTCCGGCGGGAGGGAGGTGAGGCCGCCGTCGACCTCGTAGTGGGCGCCGTGGAAGTCGTAGGGCTCGCCACGCCAGACACCGCGCACGATGGACAGGAACTCGTCCGTGCGTTCGTAGCGCCGGTCGTGATCGAGGTGGTCGCCGAAGCGGCGTTGTTCGGACGAGTCGCCTCCGGTGACGACGTTGAGCAGCAGCCGTCCGCGGGTCAGGCGCTGGTAGGTCGCGGCCATCTGGGCGGCCAGGGTGGGAGAGAGGAGACCGGGGCGGAAGGCCACGAGGAACTTCAGGCGTTCGGTGTGCTGGGCGAGGGCCACCGTGGTGAGCCAGGCGTCCTCGCACCAGGTGCCGGTCGGGGTGAGTACCGCCTCGAAGCCCAGTTGCTCGGCCGCCTTGGCTATCTGCGCCAGGTACTCGATGTCGGGCGTGCGTACGCCGCGGGTCTCGCGGCCGATGTTGGAGCCGTAGGCGTGCCGGTCGACCAGGGTGCGGCCGTCGCCGCCGGTCGGCAGGAACCAGTGGAGTCGTACGGTCATGCGGGGGGCCTCCTGTGTCAGTGCTTGGCCGGAGTGGTGGAGGGCGGCAGGTCGCCGTTGAAACGCGAGTCCACGAAGTCGCCGAAGTCGACCTTCTTGGGGATCAGCTTCAGCTCGGTGAAGCTGTCGGCGATCTTCTGCTCGGAGGCCACCAGAGGCTTGTCCACGGCGACGGAGACGCGAGTGGAGTTGGTGCGCTGTACAGAGGCCAGCGCCACCTCGTACGGCAGCCCGGTGTCCTTGGACCACACCTTGGCCCACTCCTCCTGATGTCCGTGCACCCAGGCCTGTGCGCGTCGCAGCCGGGCGAGGTAGTCCTTGACGGCGGCCGCCTTCTTCGAGTTCCGGAGCGCGCCGGGCGAGGCGACCTGGAAGGTGAGCCCGTTGGTGACACCCTCGCCGGTGGTGAGGACCCGGCCCTGCTTGCTCTGGAGAACCTGCGAGGTGTACGGGTCCCAGACCGCCCAGGCATCGACCTTGCCGGAGTTGAACGCGGCGAGTGCGTCGGCCGGCTGGAGGTACTTGACCTTGATGTCCTTCAGATGGAGCCCGGCGGCTTCGAGGGAGGCGACCAGTTGGTAGTGCGCGGAGGAGCCCTGGGCGACGGCCACCGACTTGCCCCTGAGCTGCTTCGGGTCAGTCAGCTTGGAGCCGTTCCGGACGAGGATGGCGTCGCCCCGGGACGTGCCGTGCCACGCGGCCACCACCGCGATCTTGGAGCCGGCGCCCGCCGCGAAGACGGGCGGGGTGTTGCCGACGCCGCCGATGTCCACGGCCCCGGCGTTGACCGCCTCCAGCAGCGGTGGTCCGGAGGTGAAGGTCGACCACTTGATCTGGTAGTCCAGGTTCTTCAGCTCGCCGGCGGCTCGCAGGATGGCCTCGGAGCCGCCCTTCTGGTCGCCGACGCTGAGAGCGAGGGAGCCAGAGCCGTCGGTCCGTGTGCCCGTGTCGGCGGCGGAGTCTCCACCGCAGGAGGTGAGCAGCAGGGACAGGGGAAGGAGCAGCGCTGCGGGGACCAGGAGTCGTCGCATGAAGGTTCCGTTCATGGTGCGAGAGGCATGAGTGCGAGAGGCATGAGTGTGAGAGGTATGAGTACGAGGGTCATGAGTGCGAGGGTCAGAGTGCGGAAGGGGAAGGGGTTCAGGCCGCTTCCGCCGACGGTGTGACGCCGAGGCGGGCCAGCAGATCGGCGCGGATCGCGGCGAAACGCGGGTCGGTCAGGTCGCGCGGCCGGTCGAGTTCGACACGCTGCTCATGGGCGATGCGGCCGCCGTCCATCACCAGGACGCGGTCGGCGAGCAGTACGGCCTCCTCCACGTCATGCGTGACGAGCAGCACCGCGCAGCCCCGGCGCTGCCACAACTCACCCACCAGCCGCTGGGCGTTGATACGGGTCAGCGCGTCCAGCGCGCCGAACGGCTCGTCCAGCAGCAGGAGATCGGGTTCGCGGACCAGGGCACGGGCGAGCGAGACGCGCTGGGCCTCTCCGCCGGAGAGGGTCTTCGGCCAGGCGTCCACCCGGTGACCGAGTCCGACCTCGTCCAACGCCTGCTCCGCCAAGGCGCGTTCGGGTTTGCCCGGGAGACCCAGCAGGACGTTCCGCCACACCCTCTTCCACGGCATCAGCCGGGGCGCCTGAAAGGCGACGGCACGGCGGCGGGGGACCAGTACGGTGCCCGCGATGTCCCGGTCGAGCCCGGCGAGGACCCGGAGCAGTGTGGACTTGCCGCAGCCGCTGCGGCCGAGCAGGGCGACGAACTCGCCCGGCGCCAGGTCGACCTGGAGGTCGTCGATGACGGCGCGACCGTCGAAGGCCCGGGTCAGCCCCTCGACATGGACGGCCTGGGCGGCCCCGGTGGTCGTGGGGCTCACCGGCCCGTGAACGTCGGTCGCCATCGCAGCAGCAGCCTTTCGAGGGAGCGGACGATGAAATCGGCGAGGAGGCCGAGGAAGGCGTAGACGATCAGGCAGACCACGATCACGTCGGTCCGCAGGAAGTCGCGGGCCTGGACCATCAGGAAGCCGATGCCTGAGTCGGCGTTGACCTGTTCGGCGAAGACGAGGGCGAGCCAGGCGATGCCCAGGGAGTAGCGCAGGCCGGTGAGTGCGCCGGGCAGCGCGCCCGGCAGCACCACATGGCGGACGAGACCCCGGCGGGAGAGCCCCAGTGACTCTCCGGCCTCGATGAGTTGGGAGTCGACGCCGCGAATGCCCGCGTAGACGTTCAGATAGAGCGGGAAGGTCACGCCCAGGGTGATGATGGCGATCTTGGGGGCCTCACCGATACCGAACCAGATGATGAAGAGCGGGATGAGACCCACGAAGGGCACCGTCCGCAGCATCTGGACCGGGGCGTCGACCACGTCCTCGCCGATCCGGAACAGCCCTGATATCAGGGCGAGTCCGGTGCCGATCACCGTGCCGAGGACCAGTCCGGCGGCGACGCGTTGCAGGGAGATGGCCATGGCCGAGGGCAGCGAACCGTCGGCTGTCAGATCACCGGCGACCTGGGCTATCCGGCCCGGTGAGGCGAGCACATCGGACGCCAGAACACCGGTGGCGCTGAGGAGTTGCCACAGGACGAGGAGAGCGAGCGGGCCGGTGGTGCGGCGCAGCCAGCGGGGGAGCCGGGTGCGCCGGGAGGAGGCGGGGACGAGGCGCTGCAAGGTGGGGGAGGTCTTGGGCATACCGGTGGTATCGGAGGGGTGAGGTGGGGCATGGCTGATGCTCATGGCGGCTCCACGCGGTGGAGAGCGGGGAAATGAGGCTGCGTTGGTCGCCGCCGCCGGCGGTCACCCTCGGCTCAGCGGAGGGTCACGCGTGGCGTGCGGAAAGCGCTGGGAAGCCCGGAAGGAGGGCGGTGATGGAACGAGGAAAGGGCGTCAGCGGCCGCGGCGACACGCGGCGGAGGCCACCCGAAGCAGGTCGATGTGACCGCGCGTGGTGAGCAGGGCTGAACGCGACATGCCGGTGAACCTAGCCAGGCGGGCGTTCACCGGTCAACGGTGTCTCGTCCCGTGGACGGCCCGTATCGAGGAACGGTCGCGCCGAGGGGCGTGAAACGCGGCCGGCGGGTGAGGATGGAGGCATGTCAGCTGCCTTCACCACGCGCGTCCTCGACATCGCCACCGGGTCCCGCGAGCGGGTCGTGGACCTCACTCAGGAGTGCGAGCACTTCCTGGGCGAGG
Organism: Streptomyces sp. NPDC058459; assembly: GCF_042721685.1. Taxonomy (NCBI): domain Bacteria; kingdom Bacillati; phylum Actinomycetota; class Actinomycetes; order Kitasatosporales; family Streptomycetaceae; genus Streptomyces; species Streptomyces sp. NPDC058459. Next base: position 42,960 of record NZ_JBHXLV010000030.1, read on the forward strand.
CCGCGGCGGGCCGCGATGGCCTCCTCAACATCTTCGTACCCCATGCGACCTGCGGTGTCGCCGTCATCGAGACCGGCGCCGGCAGCGACGACGATCTGCTCGCCGCCCTGCACACCCTGCTCCCGGCCGACGACCGCTGGCAGCACCGCCACGGCAGCCCCGGCCACGGCCGCGACCACGTCCTCCCCGCGATCGTCCCACCCCACGCCACCCTGCCGGTGATCGGCGGAAGCCTGGAGCTGGGGACGTGGCAGTCGGTGTGCGTGGTGGACACGAACGTCGATAATCCGAACCGTCAGGTCCGGTTGAGCTTTCTGGGATGACCCCGAGGACGATGTCGAGCGCCGTACGACGGCTGCGGGAAGCGCCTGCTCGGAGTGCTTCGGCACTCCTGGGTCACGGCGGCGACTTGGCTGCTCCTGGCCGATCCGCCCGACGTTCACGGCGCCCTGTCCCAGCGTGCGCCGCAGGGCACTTCCGGGGCCCCGCGGCAGGGCAGGGGTCCGGCCCGCGGTCTCCCCGAACGGGGACTGCGGGCCGGGGAGGTGGGCCTCAGGCAGGGATGAGGCCGTGCGGGTCGATGATGAACTCGTCGCTCACCCCCGCCCTCGGCGACCTTCCCAACGTAGGACTGCCACTCAACCTACGCACGCCGGAACCGCACCCTCCACGCCCTGCGTGCCATCGCCCTGACATCGCCCGGCAAGCTCCCTGACCAGCCACGTCACCGTCCCCCGGGCAGTTCCGCGCGCCCTCGGCTTCGAGACATCACCGACGCGGCGGCGCCCGCCCTCCCCCCGGCAGCCCTTGCCCGTCCGGGCCCACGTCCGGGTGCGGGGCGCTCGCGAGCACAAACTCAAGGACGTGGACCTGACGGTCCCGCGCGACGCGACGGTGGTCTTCACCGGCGCCTCGGGGTCGGGCAAGTCCTCCCTCGCCTTCGGCACCCTCTGCGCGGAGTCGCAGCGGCGCTACCTGGAGTCCGTCGCCGCATACGCACGCCAGGGGTCTGATCGACCAGGCAAGGCTCACGCTCACCCAGGCGCGCGAAGCGATCGAGGCGGGCGACGAGCCGGGTTACCAGGGCGTGTTCGTCGGGGCGCGCCGCTACGTGCTCGGCACCTTCGCCAACATCAAGAGCACCGTCCCTGTCCGCGCCGGATCGAGGGCCGGGCGATCGGGATGAAGTGCGATCGAGCCGCCCGCCAGGTGTTCCCGGCACGCGGCCCGAGCGCCGAACCGGAGTGACCGTGACCGGGCTGCGGCGGGACGGACGGTGTGCGCGCCGGCCCGTGGCC
>NZ_JBHXLV010000031.1:0-43423 GCF_042721685.1 Streptomyces sp. NPDC058459
CCTTCCAGGCCGCCGGGACACGTTCCCGTACCCACGCACCCGCCGGACGCCCGCTGCACGCCGACATGCGAGGCACGCGATGACCTCCCGGCCGGGCCCCGGCATACCGGCCACCGGCCCCGGCGAGACAACGCTGGGCAACCACGTACTCGGTCAACTGCTGCGCCTGGGCGCCACGGTGGGCCTGAGTGAGGCGGACACCGAGCTGTACGGCCAGATCCTGCTCACCTCTCTCGGGGGCGCTGCCCACCGGCAGCTTTCCCTGCCCCCGGCCTCGCCCACCTTCTTGAGCGATGACCACACCCCCGTGGAATTCTCACTGGCCGGCACTCCGGACGCCGCCCCGGCGCTGCGGGTGCTCGTGGAGCCCGGGTGGGCCCACAACGACATGGGTGAGAGCGGTCGCGCCGGGCTTGAGGCCATCCGGGCGATGGCCACCCGCTGGGGCTTCTCCACCGACCGACTGGACTCCCTCGCCGACCTGTTCCTGCCTGCCGACGCACAGGGCCCCTTGGCCCTGTGGTATGCGCTCGACCTGCGAGCCGGAGGAGTTCCCGGGGTCAAGGTCTATCTGAACCCCTCCGCCTCCGGCCCGCACCACGCGGCCCGCACCGTGCACGAGGCACTGCGGCGGCTCGGGTACGGGGAGGCCTTCGCGCAATTACCCCCGGCGGCGGCCGGCTATCCGTTCCTGGCCCTGGACCTGGGCGCCTGGAAGTCCCCGCGCGTCAAGGTCTACGTGCGACACCCGCGGATGTCGGCCGATGACGCCTGCGCGCTCAGCAGCAGCTCCGGAGCCGCATCGTCCGACGTCCGCGCCTTCTTCCACGCGGCCGCGGGCTCCCCCGCGCAGTCCGGGAGCGGCCAGGACGGCACCCTGCGGCTGGTGCGGCGGCCTGCGCTCACCTGCCACTCCTTCACCGAGGGCGACAGTACCCCGAGCGGCTTCACACTTCACATACCCGTACGCGACTACGTGCGCGACGACGAAGAGGCCCTCGCCCGCGCGACAGCCCTGCTGACCCGGGCCGGCGTCGACTCCAGTGTCCTGACCCGGTGCCTGGGAGCGCTCACACAGCGTCCCCTCTCCGACGGCGCGGGGCTGATCGCCTACCTGGCTCTGGTGTACGAACGCCACCGGCCGCCCCGGCTCACCGCCTACCTCAGCTCCGAGGCCTACCGCGTCCGGCCGCCGCAGGAGCAGTACCCGCGGGGCACTTGGACGCATGCGCCACGCACCCGGAGCGTCCCGGACCCCGGGCACCAGGCGCTCGGCCAGGTCAGCCCGCACACCGCACAGAAGGAAGACACATGGAGCCCTACCGCATCAAGGTCGTAGAACCGATCGCCTTCACCACCCGAGAACAGCGCGAGGCCGCGTTGAAGCGGACGGCCTACAACCCCTTCGACCTGAAGGCCGACGAGGTCACCATCGACCTGCTGAGCGACTCGGGAACCGGCGCCATATCCGCGGACCAGTTGGCCGCGGGCATGCAGGGTGACGAGAGCTACGCCGGCAGCCGCAGCTTCTACCGCTGGCACGAGGTTGTCTCCGAGCTGACGGGCTACCCCCACATCCTTCCGGCCCACCAGGGCCGCGCCGCCGAGCACATCCTGTTCTCCGCGCTGCTCAAGCCCGGCGACCGCGTGCTGTCCAACACGCACTTCGACACCACCCGCGCCAACGTCGAACTCACCGGCTGCCAGGCACTCGACATGCCCTGCGCCGAGGCGAAGGACCTGGACAGCGACTATCCCTTCAAGGGCAACATCGACCTGGACGCCCTTGAGGACGCGCTGAAGAACGCGGACCACGCGCCCGTGGGGGCCGTGCTGATGACCATCACCAACAACGGTGGCGGCGGTCAGCCGGTCAGCATGGAGAACCTGCACCGCACCGCCGAACTCTGCCGTCGTCACCATGTGCCGATGATCCTGGACGCGGCCCGGTTCGCGGAGAACGCCTGGCTCGTGACCCGGCGCGAGCCCGGCTACGCCGACCGCACCCCGCGCCAGGTCGCCGAGGAAGCCTTCCGCATCGCGGACGGCTGCGTCATGAGCGCGAAGAAGGACGGCATTGTCCACATCGGCGGATTCATCGGCCTGAAGGACCCCGAGCTCGCCGAGCGGTGCGCGGGCCTGCTCATCGCCAAGGAGGGATTCACCACCTACGGCGGCCTGTCCGGCCGTGATCTCGAAATGATGGCCCGTGGCCTCCTCGAAGTCACCGAGCCGTCCTACCTCGCCGAGCGTGCCGACATAGCCGCCTATCTGGCCGCACGGATCGGCGAGGCCGGGGTCGACATCGTGGAACCTGTCGGGCTGCACGCCCTCTACGTCAACGCCGGCCGGCTTCTGCCTCACATTCCCCCGCACCAGTACCCGGGCACCGCCCTCGTCTGCGAGCTCTACCTGCGCGGCGGCATCCGCTCCGCCGAGCTGGGATCGCTGTACCTCGGGGAAGAGGACGAGCACGGCAACCCCGTCAAGTCGGCTCCGTACGAACTCGTACGGCTCGCGCTCCCCCGCCGGGTCTACACCCGCAGCCACTACGACCACGTCGCCGCCACCCTGGCGGAGATCGCGAAGCATCCCGAGTCTGTAAGCGGCTACCGGGTCACGGGCCAGTCGCCGATTCTCCGTCACTTCAGCATCAGACTGGAGCCCGCACAGCTCAACGGCTGATTTCCGCGAATACCGAGAGAAGGCGGGCGTCGGGTGGTCCGACGGCCCGCTGCTCGTCAGGTCACCCCGCTCCCCGCCGACACGACGATCAACTTCCCGGTACCTGCCTCTGGAGCCCTCCCGCGGCTCGATCATCTGGGTCCACCGACATCCGTACCGCCGGGCCGACCACGGTGACGACACCGTGCTCGCCGGCACCTTCCCGGCAGTGGGGCCTGGCAGCGCGGTTTCACCGAACCCGCCCGACCGTCCGCGCGAAGGCCCCCGTACGGGCCCGGCTTCCAGACGTACGCCGACGCGGTCACCGACGTCTCACCGCTCGTGTCCGCGAGCATCGCCGTGCGATCGGCAGCCGATGGCGCCGGTTGAGTTCGGGCAGACACAGAAAGCACGGCATGAACGTCCGGGTCCTCGCCGACCCGGCCGGACGTCTCCGGTAAGCCTCACCCGCCCTGCCCGGAGCCGTCCATGACATCCGCGCCGCAGGCGAACACGGCATTCTCGACGCCCTCACCTCAGCAGACACCGACCGCAGGACGGGCAAGGGCTACCAGGGCGCCGGCCCGGCTGCCCGCGTGCCGTACCGAGGCCGCTGGGAGAACCTGTCCGGGGGCCAGCGGGCCGTGGACCGCTCGCACGCCAAGATCCGAGCCCTCGTCGAACCCGCCATCGCCACCCTCACGACCGGGCGGCACCTGCGCAAGCTCCGGTGCGGCACCACCCGCATCACAGGCTGAACCGGAATGAAGATGGCCATGGGTTCCCATTTCTCCTGCCGGCTGGCGTGGCCGGGACGGGCGCGGGAAGGTCAGCGGCGCGGTTCCCAGCGGAACATGCGGTGAGCCAGCGTGACGGCGATGACGACCCAGGCAAGGGTGGGCAGCAGCAGCGGCAGCGAGTCCGCCACGGGAACGCCGCCGTTCCAGGCGTTGAGGACGAGTTCGGTGGCTGAGCCGCCCGGGAGGAGTCGCTTGAGCTGGGTGAACTCCTCGGTGCCGGTGATTCCCACCCAGGTAGAGACGCCGATGGCGCCGAGGCTGACGGGCAGGGTGGTCACCTGAGCGTGCTCCGGGGAGTTCGTGAAGCCCGCCGTGGCCAGGCCCAGGGCGAGCATCATGGTCACCGTCGAGACGATCGCCGCCACCAGCAGCGGGACGCTGGCCGGCGCGCCGGCGACCACCGCCAAGACGGCGAGGATCACGGCGATCTGCACCATGGCGAGAACGGTGACCGGAAGTATCAGCCCGACGAGGATCCCGGCGTCGCTGACCGCGGTGGAGCGCAGCCGCTTGAGGAAAAGATTCTGGCGGCGTGAGGCCAGAGAGGTCACCGTGGTCGTGTAGAGCCCGAAAGCTGTCACAGTGAACATCACCACGGCGGCGACGTAACCCAGGCTGCCCAGTTCGGCGAAGATCTCGTGCCGGTAGACGAAGAACGCGCACGGCGCGACGGGGATGACGAAGCTGGTCAGCAGTATCAGCCGGTTGCGGAAGACTTGCATCAGCTCACTGAGAGCAATCGAGAGCATGGTCGAGGGTTCTTTCCTGTGAGGTTGCCGCGGATGGGCGTCGAGTGTGAGACCGGTTGCGGCAAGGTGCCGGCGAATTACCGAGGCGCATCTGGAGATGTCACGTGTCGCTGATGGCACGGAATACGTCGTCCAGCCGGGTCGGACCAGCTTCCAGGTCGCGCAGCTCGGCTCCGTTGGCGTGCGCCCAGCCGAGCAGGATGTAGAGGTCCTGCGGCAGATCGAAGGTCTCGATCAGGAACTTCCCGCCGCTGTCGCTCCCGCCGATCAGCGGCAGCGGTGTGGAAGGGGGAGCCCCGAGAGAGAAGCGAATGGTGGCCGGCAGGGACCGGGTCAGCTCCGAGACGGTCCCTTCCTGGTGGAAGACGCCTTTGTGCATGAGCCCGATGCGGTCGGCGTGCTGCTGTGCCTCTTCCAGGTAGTGCGTGGTGAGCACGACCGTAGAGCCGTCCTCGCGCAGCTTGTCCACCGCGCGCCACAAGTCGTCCCGGGACTGGATGTCCAGACCGGTGGTCGGCTCGTCGAGGAAGATCAGCGCAGGTGTGCCGTAGACGGCGGTCGCGAAGTCCAGACGCCGTTTCTCGCCGCCGGAGAGCTGGGCCACCTTGGTGTCTGCCTTGCTCCTGAGATCGACGATGTCCAGTACGCGTTCGACCCTGTCGGTGCGCCCGGAGAGCTTGCCGATGAGATGGACGGACTCCTTCACCGTGAGGTCGGGCGAGAAGCCGCTCTCCTGCAGCATGATGCCCATCCGGGAGCGCACAGCTCGCCGGTCCCGAGGGCTACGGCCGAAGACGCGCACGCTGCCCGAGTCGGGACTCCGGTGGCCTTCGACGGTCTCCAGGGTCGAGGTCTTGCCAGCCCCGTTCGTCCCGAGCAGCGCGTACAGCTCTCCCTTCTCCACCTGGAAGGACAGGTCCTTCACGGCGTGAAAACCGCCGTAGCTGAGGTTCAGACGGTCAACGTCGATGACGGGTGTCGAGGTCATGCACCGATCTCAGCCGAGGTCACGCCAGTCCGGCAGTGGCGTGATGTCACTACCACTGCGTGACGTTTCCGAGGGTGAGAGCATGACGTGGTGTCACTGGTCACGCCCGGAGGCTGCCGGAACACTTCCGGGCGGACCCCCTGTTCAATCCTGGAGAGGCGCCGCATATGGACACACGGCCCCTGCGCACCCTGCTGGCCTCCAGCACTGCCACCTCCACCATGGCCTGCGCCGTCCTCCTCCATCACCTGGGGGCTGGCCTCTGCCCCTGTGTCGTGGAGAGCCCTGGCCCGAAGGCAACCGGTGGCTCCTGATGTGGACGGCCGCGGACATCGTCGTGCCGAGCAGTCCGGCGGTGCCCGTGCTCGCCTCGTGGGCCCGGCGATGAGGCCCAGCGGGACCGGTACCGACCGCGCCGAGCGCCGGCACGAGACCCGCGAACGGATGCGCCGGCTCAACGTCGTCACGATGGTGGTCGTCACCCTGTCGGTGGGGGCGCTGCTGATCGCAGTCGACGCCCGGACCTGGTGGCAGGCGGTCATCCTGAGTACCGGCGTGACAGCCGCCTTCGTCGCCTCCGTGCAGTGGGCGGCGGTCGGCATCCCGCGCGTCGTACGCCCTTGCCTGATCGTCGCCGCGGCCGTGTGGGTCGTTGGGGCGCTGGTACTGGACGCCCACACCGCGTTCTACGGCGTCTCCGTCGTCGGCTCGCTCTACGCCCCCAAGCTGCCGCGCCATCGCGTCCTGGCCGCCGGCGCACTGGTCGTCTTCGTCGCCCTCGTCGGCGCGGCCAGGCTGCTGCTCGCGCCGACGGACGTGAGGGAGATCCTTACTTTCTACGTCCTTGTCCCGACAGGCGTCACGGTGGTGGTGACCGGCAGCATGTTCGTCGGCCAGGTCTTCTACAACCTTGTCGAGGAATTGGAGGACACGCGCGAGCACGAAGCCGAGCTGGCCGTCGTCCAGGAACGGATGCGGTTCGCCAGCGATCTTCATGACATCCAGGGGCACACTCTGCACGTGGTGAAACTGAAGATCACATTGGCCGAGAGGCTGCTGGGCGTGGACATCGAGCGCGCCCGGAACGAGTTGAAGGAGGTGCGTGCCCTCGTCGGCGACACGATCGCCCAGACGAAGGAACTCGCCTACGCACAGCGGCGGCTCAACCTGCCCGCCGAGCTGGAGAATGCGAAAAACCTGTTCGAGGCGGCTGGTATCCATGTACGGGTCGAACGCGAGGCCGAGGTCGACGAGCGAGCCACCGAATTGCTCGGCCAGGTGCTGCGCGAGACGACGACCAACATCCTGCGCCACGCGCAGGCCACCTATGTGAAGATCACGCTCTCCGCGACCGGTATCTCTGTTCTCAACGACGGCGCGGGAACCACGCCCCTGTCCAGTCTCGGTGGACTGTCCACCCTCAGGGAGCGTGTGGCTGACAACGGAGGCGAGCTGAGAGTGGAGAAAAGGGGCGGCCGATTCCTCACACTCGCGCGGTTCCCGTCCGGGAGGATCGACCAATGACAACCGTGGTTCTGGCCGACGACGAAGCACTCCTGCGCAAGGCGCTTGCGGCGTTGCTGACCCTGGAGGGTGCTGTCACCGTGCTTGCCGAAGCGCATGACGGCGAATCCGCGGTCCTGGCCACGCTCGAACATCGGCCCGACGTGCTCGTCATCGACCTGGAAATGCCCGGCGTGGACGGCCTGGGCGCGGTCGCCGAGATCCGCCGGGCACGGCCGGAACAAGTAATCCTCATGCTGACCCGGCACGCCCGCCCCGGTGTGCTGCGCAAGGCTCTGAAACTCGGAGTTCAGGGCTTCGTCAGCAAGTCGGCGGAACCCGCACACATCACCTTCGTGATCACCGCCCTGCACGCGGGCAAGCGGTGGATCGACCCTGATGTCTCTGCCCTCGCCGTCGTTGACGACTGCCCTCTCACCGAGCGTGAGCTGGACGTGCTGCGCGTCACCCGCGACGGCTACGCCGTCGCCGACATCGCTGCCCGCCTGCACCTGGCGGAAGGCACCGTACGCAACTACCTCTCGAACGCTATGCAGAAGACCCAGACGCGCACCCGCCACGAAGCGGCCCGCTACGCGTGGACACACGACTGGCTGTAGAACGTCCCGGACGGGAGTAGCTGGAGTTCGCCGGCGACTGGTGGAAGCTCAGACCGGCGCCGTCTCTTCCGAGACCGGGTGAGGCGCTGGGGGGTGTACAAGATGGGGGCGGCGGAGATGAGGCTGAGAAGGCAGAGGATTTGCGACCTTTCCATGCGACGCGCGTCAGCCGCGGGGTAGCGCGCCCAGGAGGGTTGTTGTCAGGGCCAGCCTCAAGTAGTCCTTCAGCTCCAGGTGGAAGCGGGCGAGGTCGGGTTCGGCCTGGTAGGCGGCCTGCAGGCTGGGTGGGGGTGTGCTGTACGCCGGCAGCGCGCCGGCCGTGAGCATGGTTTGCAGGCTGAACAGCGTCGCGTTCTCGCCCAGCTCCGGCAGGTACTTCTTGATCATGGTGGTCATGGTGGTCAGGCGGTCCAACGAGGCGCGCTTGTAGCGTGCGACGACCTCGACGGAGACGTTGTGTTCCAGGACGCCGCTCTGCGCACCGAAGAGGTCGCACAACACCACTCGGCCGGAGAGCGAGCGGCTGAGAATCTCGGCCACCGCTGCCGCTCGCTCGGCCATGGGCAGTTTCTCGTCGACGCCGGCGGCCAACTCGTCCGCCAGTTCCGTCAGCCACTCCTGAAGGAGGCGGTCCAGCAGTTCGAGCAGCACCGCCTCGCGAGACTCGAAGTAGCGCAGCACGTTCGGCTTCGCCAGCCCTACACGGCGGCTGAGCTCATTCAGGGTGACCGCGGCCACGGACATCTCATCGAGCATCGCCGACGCCATGTCGAGGATCGCCCGTCGGCGGATCTCCCGCTGCTCTTCGGTTCGCGCCCGCTGGAAAGTCACGCTCACCAGCCTAACTTAAGTACCCCCGGTACGTTGACAATGTACCGGGGGTACTTTAACGTCGCTGACACAAGATACCTTCGGTATTTAATTGGACGGGAGTTCAGCATGAGTGAAAAGTGGACGACGGCGGACATTCCGGACCAGCGCGGGCGGGTGGCCGTGGTGACCGGTGCCAACACCGGGCTGGGGTACGAGACCGCCAAGGCGCTCGCCGAGCGCGGGGCTTCCGTGGTGCTCGCCGTGCGCAACGTCGAGAAGGGCGAACAGGCCGCAGCGCGCATGACCGGCAACGTGACCGTGCAGGCGCTGGACCTGACCTCGCTCCACTCGGTCCGGACCGCGGCTGCGGCGCTGCGGTCCCGGCTCGACCGGCTCGACCTGCTGATCAACAACGCAGGTATGATGTACACCCCGAGGCAGACCACCCCGGACGGCTTCGAGATGCAGTTCGGCACCAACCACCTCGGCCACTTCGCGCTCACCGGGCTGCTGCTGGACCTGATGCTGCCGGTGCCCGGCTCGCGCGTGGTGACGGTCAGCAGCACCGGCCACCGCATCCGGGCCGCCATCCACTTCGACGACCTGCAATGGGAGCGGTCCTACAGCCGGGCCGCCGCCTATGGTCAGTCCAAACTGGCCAACCTCATGTTCACCTACGAGCTGCAGCGCCGGCTCGCCACGCACGGCACCACCATTGCGGTGGCAGCACACCCCGGCCTGTCCAGCACCGAGCTCGCCCGCAACAGCCCCGCGATCCTCCGGCTTCCGCTCACCTGGCTCGCGCCACTGATCACCCAGACGCCGGCGATGGGCGCGCTGCCGACCCTGCGCGCCGCCACCGACCCCGCCGCGCTCGGCGGCCAGTACTACGGCCCCGGCGGACGCAACGAGGTCAAGGGCCACCCCCGGCTGGTCACCTCCAGCCCGCAGTCGTACGACGCAGCCGTCCAGCAGCGGCTGTGGACCGTCTCCGAAGACCTCACCAGCGTGGAGTTCCCCATCGCCGGGTCCAAGCAGAGGCCGTTTCAGTCCGGATCGGCCACCACCCCGTAGCCCGCGCTGATAACAGCCGCAGACCCGCCGCAAGCCAAGCGGGCGGACCCGAATCCCACGAGGCGCGGCCACTCCGGTCGAGGGCGACCATCGGGTCGGGTCCACCTGGTCGTGGACAACCACGGCACTCATCAGACTCCCGCGATCAGGACGTGGCTGGGCAGCCACCCCCGGTTCCAGAGGACCCCAGGCCATTCATCTGGACCAGGACAGCCGAGGAGATCCTCGACTCCCTCGCCTGTTTCCGCCGACGGATCTCCGGCGCAGGACACTAGTCGTGATCGGTGGAGAGGGCGACGTGCCGCCAGGCGTGCAGCTCCTTGCGGAAGGTGTCCAGTTTGGCGTCGAAGGCCTGCAGGGTGTCGGCTCCGAGCGGGAGGCGCAGGGGCGGCTCGGGGGCGGCGGAGATCTCGACGATGGCGCGCGCGGCCTTGGCCGGGTCACCGGGCTGCGCGTGGTTCAGGCTCGCGGCGGCCGCACGCATCGCGCCGACGGTGGGCGCGTAGTCGTCGATGATGCCGGGGCCTGTGTGAAGGCTGGAGGGGTCGAGGAAGTCGGTACGGAAGAAGCCGGGTTCCACGAGCGTCACGTGGATGCCGAGAGGAGCCAGTTCGGTGTGGAGGGTCTCGGTGAAGCCTTCGACGGCGAACTTCGTGGAGGCGTAGATGCCCCAGCCCGGCGCGGTGGCGAAGCCCACGATGGAGCTGATGTTGATCACGTGGCCGGAGCGCTGGCGCCGCAGTACCGGCAGTACGGCGCGTTGGACGGCGAGCGGGCCGAATACGTTGGTTTCGTACACGGCGCGGACCGCGGCGTCGTCGGGCTCTTCGACTGCGGCGAGCAGTCCGGTGCCGGCGTTGTTGACCAGGACGTCGATACGGCCGAACCGCTCGACCGCTGCGTCGACAGCCGCCCGGATGCTCTCGGGGCGGGTCACGTCCGACGGCACGGCCAGCAGCGCGTCGCCGGCGTCGGGAAGCTGCTCACGGACGGCTTCCGCGTTCCGTGCGGTTGCCACTACCTGATGTCCTGCCAGGAGCGCCGCGCGCGTGATCTCCAGGCCGAGTCCACGGGACGATCCCGTGATGAACCAGACACTCACTGTCTTCTCCAAGGTCTTAGGTGGTGGGCAGGCCGAAGGCCGCCCGGTTCTGGGCGACGAAGTTCTCGACATCGAGGGGGTCGGTGCCGCCGATCTTCTTCACGAGATCGTTCGTGCCGGCGAAGATGCCGTTGCGGTAGTCGACCGCGACGGCGAGAAGGTGCTGGATCAGGTGCTCCGGCGCTCCGCGGTTTTCGAGGATGGTCCTGAACTCGTCGAGGCTGATGGGCACATAGGTGACCTGACGGCCGAGCGCCCGCGACATCCTCTCGGCGATCTCGTGGTGGTTGAGTTCCACCGGCCCGTAGAGGGGGTAGATCTTGCCGGCGTGCGGGGCGGGGTCCTCCAGGATGGCCGCGATCACCCGTGCCTGGTCGCTCTCAGCGATCGGGGCATGGCGTCCGTCGGCGAAGGGCAGCCGCAGTTCGCCGGTCCCGTCGGACCAGGTATCGATCAGCCACTGGGCGAAGAAGGTCGGACGGATGTGGGTGACGGCCACCGGGAAGCGGTCCAGGACGCGCTCGGCGACCCAGTGCTGGCGTGCCGCGTCGCTGGCGGATTCACGGCGGGCGGAGACCTGCGACATGTTCACCATCGCCTGTACCCCGTTCTCCTCCGCCGCCAGGGCCACGTTCGCCGTCGCGTCCATCAGGCCCGGAACGATCGGGTAGGTGAAGTACAGGGCGTCGATCCCCTTCGTCGCCTCCGCCAGGGAGTTGAGATCCTGGACATCGCCTTCCACGATCTGCGCCCCGAGGCCGGCGAGCCTTTCGGAGCGCTCGTCGACTCGGCGGACGAGCGCGCGGACATGGTGGCCGCGTTGAAGCAGCAGCTCGGCGGTGCGGCCACCGGTCTTGCCGGTCGCCCCGATCACGAGCAGATTGCGTTCCATGAGGATTTGTCCGTTTCCAGAGAAGTGCCAGTGTGGGAGCTGAGTCCTTCGGCGGGCGCCGCACAGGCTCAGTCAGAAGTCGCGTGATGTCCGTCGGGCAGGTGGAACAGGTTGAAGAACAACCGGGCGGCGTCTGGTGCGCCGTCCACGACGAGTTGCCCTGAGGCCACCGCGTCATCAACGGCGACCTGCCCTTTCGCGAGGGCGTAGAAGGTTTCCTTGCCGCATATCAGGCGCAGATCGGGCTTCACAGGAGCCGGGCCGGTCTCCGCTCGCACCCGCTCACTGTCGCTGTGCAGCCACAGCGTCTCCTCGCCGACGACCAACTCCGTGAGCGCGTCGAAGTGCGCCGCCTCTCCTGTAGCCGTGAGGCGCATCGCCACCACGGACCAGGCGGCGCGATCGGTGTAGCTGGGCGGCGGGTCTTCGAGGCCTGCGCCCCATCCGGCGAGGCCGGCGAGGACCGGCATCAACGCTTCGCCGCGGTCGGTCAGTTCATAGGCGGCGACGCGGCTCGGGCTCGCCAGCGTGGTGCGACGCAGCACGTCATGCTGCTCGAGGTGCTTGAGGCGTGTGGCCAACAGGCTGGTCCCCATGCCCGGCAACGCCGACAGAAGGTCGCCATAGCGGCGGGGCCCCAGGACAAGTTCCCGCACGATCAGCAGCGTCCATCTCTCACCCAGCACGTCAAGCGAGCGGGCGATGAAGCAGGTCTGTTCGTAGGAGCGGCTCATCGCGCCACCCCCACCGGCGACATCACCGAACACGCGGAGGGCATTGCCATCCGGACAGCAGTGCGGCGTGCTCCGGCGCTGTCCGCTACGCCGTCCACCAGACAGCGGTGCTCAATGATCACTCCCACCGCAGAGCGTCGGCGGAATCCGACCATCCACTCATTCTCCCTCATAGACCTTCTCCTTCCTGATCGCACCTACACACCTTCGAAGCAGCGACGACCATATTACTTCAAGAACATGTAGTTATCGCTACTTGATTTAGAACCATGAGGGGCGTCAAGGTCTTCCCGGTAGGGCAGAAGAATTTTGGTTTGGTCCACGGCGAGGCGGACGGGAGGCCGTTTGCGGCGCCGGCGAACGTTCGCGCGGGAGGTGCACCGCGTCAGGAGGGCTGCTCAGGTCGGCTCAGGATGTCCCGGCGGCTCTCGGACGATGGGGTTCGGAGTGCGGGGAAATCGGGCTTTCGCGCTACCCCGGTCCACGCGAACACAGTCGGCCGGTCCTGCCGCGTCCCGCCTCCACACCGATCGGGCGACCCCGGCTCTCCGGTCCGCACCAAGCCCTCTTGCCTGGCCCCCGGCCGCGTAGGACCGGGTGGAGGCGCTCGGGGAAGCGCTCCATGGCGGCACCGGCGGCCAGGGCGGCTCCGGCCCGGACCGACCAGGCGTGTTCGAATCCGGTGAGCGTGGCGTGAGGTGTGAGGGCGGCGAAGTCGCATACCACCGCGCAGACCATCGTGATCGTCTGCGGACTGCCGATGGCGCTCCTCATATCGACGCTCGCCTGACCTCGACGGCGGATCGGCCGCCGGACCTCTTCCGGACGAGGAGTCCGACGGACACTCCTCCACCGGACCCCGCCGGCCGCGCAGAGCACGTCCAGTCCTCAGGGGCACCCGTACCTGAGCGGGTGCCTCCGTTCGCCGTCGCTCAGTCGGCGTCCGCGCCGCTGCCGGGCTCCTGGGCGAGGGCCGGCAGCAGTCGCTCGATCGCTTCGCGCTGGGCCGGTCCCACGTACCGCCCGAGTGTGGCGACAACCGTCTCGGCGAGGGGGCGGGACGCCTCGTCCAGGGCGTTGTGGCCCCGCTCGGTGAGCGTGACCTGAATTCCCCGCCGATCGCCGGAGACCGGCTTGCGGGCGACCAGCCCCGCGTGCTGAAGGCAGGCGATCTGATAGGTGAGCCGGGTCTTGGGGCGGCCGAGCAGTTCAGCGATGCGGGTCATGCGCAGACTGGCGTCGGACTGGTCGGCCAGCACACACAGGATCAGGAACTCGTCGTGGGAGACGTCGAGCCGTTCCTTGACGGCGGTGCGCATGTGCTGCTCCACCCCTCCCGTCACCGCGAGCAGGAGCATCCACGCGCGCAGTTCCTGCGGCAGCAGCCCGCCGCCCTGCAGGGACGGGCAAGGGGGCAGGTCAGCGTGATGCTCCTCGGCGTCGGACATGACGCGAAGTATACCTGTTGTCCAACTTTGAACAAAACGTTGTCCAGATTTGGATGATGGGCTAACGTGAAATCGTCCAAATTTGAAGCACTGAAGCGATAGCGAAATCGGGAGAACATTCATGTCCATAGCTGCGGAAACCGGCCTGTGGCAGCTCGACGCGGGCTCCTCCACCGTCGCCCTCCGAAACAAGACGATGTGGGGTCTTGTCACCGTGAAGGGCACCTTCGGAGTCGTCCGCGGACAGGGTGAGGTGCTGCCCGACGGAACCGTCACCGGGACGCTCTCCCTCGACGCCGCCACCCTCGACACGAAGAACGCCAAGCGAGACGAGCACCTGCGGTCGGCCGACTTCCTCGACGTGGCCCAGTACCCCGAGATCGCGTTCGTCGTCCGCTCCGTGGAGCGCGGTCGGCCCGACGCCGCGGAGATCAAGGGCGAGCTGACCGCGCACGGCATCACCCGTCCGCAGGCCGTCACGGCGCGCCTGACCGAGGAGGCCGGAGCGCTGACGCTGGACGCCGAGTTCGCCGTCGACCGCGCCGACTTCGGCGTCGGAGGCAACCAGCTCGGCATGATGGGCGCGCGGACCACGCTCGTCGCCAGCCTGCGCTTCACGCACGCCTAAGGCGTTTCGTCTGGATCCGCTGATCGCGGACCGGTCGCCGAAGGGGGGTGGGCGGTGGCGTGACCGTCGACAGGTGATCGGCACGATCGCGTTCAAGCGCCGGGCCGGTTCTCAGTCGCTGCACCTGCGCCACGAGTCCTCGAACCGGCCGTCGCACGTGCCCTCACGCTTGACGAAGGACATGGAGGTTCCCCCAGCGCGGAGGGGCCGACCGCCTGCGAGCTGAAGCTGCTGCCTGGAGCCGCACGCCGTACAGGCAGCGGCGCCCACGTGTGATCTTGCCCGTCTCGTCCCGGCGCCGCCACCGCCGAAGCGGCTCGGTTCAACTACATCGCCGCTCCCAGCGTCACACGACGCACGGCGAGGTCGCCCCGGCCTGATCGGCGGGGGCGACCTTCTGCGTTCCTCGATCAGACTCCGGCTGTCCCACGTGTCGAACGTCGCCTGTGCTCGGCGGCGCAGTTCTGCGGGCAGGCAAGACCGTCCCGTCGACCCCGGACACCACGACGAGGGGCACGACCCCCCAGGGCGGAGATCGACAAGGTTCTCCTGCGAGCCTTCGGGACTGTTCGACGGAGCCGGCTGCGGCCCGGTTCGCGCGCGCTGTCGGGAGCTGGAGCCGGGGCGTCAGGACGGCGGCAGTCGGTTCCGGGGTCCCGGGCGCCGGTGGCGTGCTGTCTGCTGCCGGCCCGTCGTGAACGGCCGAGGTCGTATGGAGGGATTCACGGCCACTCGAAGTTACTGGTAGGTACTTTCGAACCGACCCTTGCGGTTGTAACTCAGTATTACTACGGTCGCGTTGTGACACAGAGTGCGAGTGCGCCGCTGCTGCGGCTGATGAACGCCCAGACGGTGCTGGAGACGGTGCGCCGGCTTCGGCCGGTGACGCGTGCCGAGGTGGCGCGGGTGACCGGCATGGCGAAGCCGACCGTGTCGAACGTCCTCCAGGACCTGCTGGACGTGGGACTCGTACGGGAGGTGGAGCCCGCCGACGGCAGACCACGGCAGCGCGGAAACGCCTTCGAGACCATTCCCGAAGCCGCTTTCGTCTTCGGGCTCGATGTCGGCGGACTGCATCTGCGGGGCGCACTGGTGGACCTCGACGGTGAGGTCCGTGCCCGGGAAGGTGTCCTGCACACCGGCCTGGGATCAGCGGAACTTCCGCACGCGGTAGCCGAGTTGCGGGACCGTCTGCTGGACAAGGCGGGTGTGGCCGCCGAACGACTGGAAGCCGCAGTCGTCGGTGTTCCCGGCGTCGTCAACCCGGACAACGGCCGGGTGTGGCGGCTCAACCCCGAGCGTGTCGAGAGCTACCAGATCGTGGAGTCGCTGGAGGCGTCGCTCGGACACCCGGTCCGGGTGGAGAACGACGTCAATCTCGCCGCGATCGGAGAACAGTGGCGGGGACTGGCGGACGACTGCGACGACTTCGTGTTCCTGTCCATCGGTACCGGCGTCGGCGCGGGACTCGTACTGCGTGGGGAGCTCTACCGGGGGCGTCATGGCGCAGCCGGGGAGGTCGACATGCCAGGGGACTCCGAGAGCCCGGCGGCTCACGCGCTGCTGAACTTCGCGCAACGACATGGTCTGGTCGTCTCCTCGCCGGAGGAGATCTTCACCGCAGCCAGGGCAGGGGACGCCGTGGCGCAGGCCGTGGTCGCTGAAGAGGCGCGCAGGATCGCGGAATACCTCATTCCCATCGCACGGATCAACGACGTCGAACTGGTGGTCCTGGGCGGTGGCATCGGTGTGCACTGCCAGGACGTCGTGGACGACATCCGCCGCCACCTGCGTGAGCGCGTGCACTATCCCCCTCGGCTGGAGATCTCCGCACTGGGCGACACCTCCGTGCTGACGGGGGCACTCGCGGTCGGCGTCCGGGACTGCGCCGCACGGCTGGTGTCGAGCCGTCTGGCCCGGGTGCCGGTGCCGGGGACTGACACGTCGGGCTGACAGCCCGTCCTGACGGCGTACCCCTGCGCCGCACACCACCACCCAGGCCGGTTCTGGGTGAGACACACCTACTTCCCACAGTCGTGCTTCGCCGTACCCGAAAACAGGGCGGCACCGCATCAGGAGGAACTCCATGAGCAAGAGATGTAGAGCGGTAGCGGCTGCCACAGCGCTGGGGCTGACGGCCGGCGCCATAGCGGGATGCTCCGGCGCGAAGGACCAGACGTCGTCCAAGCCCTCGTCGATCACTGTGTGGTTGCAGCCGGAGGCGTCGCAGACGTGGCCGCAGATGCTCGCGGCAGCCAACAAGGCGTTCAAGGCGAAGTACGGCGTCGACGTGAAGGTGGAGACCCAGACCTGGACCGACCACCTCACGAAACTGGACACCGCACTGGCCGGCTCCACTCCGCCGGACGTGGTGGAGCTGGGAAACACCGAGATGGCGCGCTACATGGCGGCAGGTGCCTTCGCGGATCTCACCGCGCACAAGCAGCAGTTCCCGAACTCGGCGCACTGGGTGCGGTCCCTCACCGACTCGGCGACCTACGAGGGAAAGCTGTACGGGGTCCCCTACTACGGCGGCAGCCGCGCGGTGATCTACAACAAGGACCTGTTCGCCAAGGCCGGCATCACCACGCTGCCGAAGACCATCGACGAGCTGATCGCCGACGGACGGAAGCTGGCTGCTGCCAACGCGAAGAAGCAGAACTTCTCCGCGTTCTACATGCCCGGCCGCTACAACTGGGCCGGTCCCGGAGCGTTCGTGGAGAACTTCGGCGGTCATGTGGCGGTGAAGTCCGGCGGGAAGTGGAAGGGCACGCTGGATTCGCCGCAGGCAGTCGCGGGTCTGACGAAGTTCAAGGAGCTGGTCACCGAGCTGTCCAAGGCCGACCGCCGCGGTGACGACAGCACCCAGGACCAGACGTTCGCACAGGGCAACGCCGCCATGCTCTACGGTCTGGGCCGTGAGGTGAACGCCATCACCGACCCGGAGCAGGGCGGTGATCCGGCGCTCTCCGGGAAGCTGGGCGCCTTCCCGATGCCCGGCGTCAAGGAGGGGCAGCCCATGCCGGCTTTCATCGGCGGCTCGAACCTGGCCGCGCCGGCCAAGGGCGGTCATCAGGACCTGGCCCGTGCCTGGATGGCCATTTTCACCAACGATGCCAACGAGACGCAGATAGCGCGCAAGAACCTGGTGCCCAACAGCACCACGCTGATCAGTCAGGTCCCCTCAGCGGCCCGCCCGTTCGCCGAGTCGGCGAAGTCGAGCTGGTTCGTGCCCGTCGCCGAAGGCTGGGGATCGGTGGAACAGCGCGGCATCCTCACCAACATGGTGGTCGACATCCTGAACGGTGCGAACGTCCAGGAGGCCGCGCGCAAGTCCAGTGGTGAGATCAGCACGACCCTCAACGCGGGCCGGTGAACGCCCGTACACGTCGCGCCCAGCATGTCGCCGACTGGCGGCGGCGACACCATGGTCAAGGACTTCCCTACCTGCTGATGGCGCCTGCTGTGGCCGTGATGCTGTTGATCCTCGGCTATCCGCTGCTGCGACTGCTGGAAGTGTCGTTCCAGCAGTACGGACTGCGGCAACTGCTCACCGGTGAGAGCCAGTGGGTCGGATTCGACAACTACTCGACCATCCTGTCGGACTCTTTCTTCTGGCAAGTCACGTTGCGCACGGTGGTGTTCGCCGCGGTGAACGTGGCGCTCACCATCGGCATCGGGCTGGCACTGGCCCAGCTCATGCACCGCGTCAGTCACTGGGCCCGCATGGTGCTGACCACGGTGCTGGTGTTCGTGTGGGCCACCCCGGGCATCGTGGCCGTCACCATCTGGCTGTGGTTGGTGGACTATCAGTACGGCATCGTCAACAGCCTGTTCGGGCTGGGGAACCACAACTGGTTCGACAACCCCTGGTCCGGGTTCGGTGTCATCACGGCCGTCGTCGTGTGGGGCGCCCTGCCGTTCGTGACCATCACCCTGCATGCCGCGATCAGCCAGGTCCCGTCCGAGCTGCTCGAAGCGGCGCGCATCGACGGGGCGAACGGCCGGCAGGCATTTCGCCACGTCACCCTTCCAGCCGTCGCGCCCGTCCTCACTCTGCTGACCGTCCTGTCGGTCATCTGGGACTTCCAGGTCTTCAACCAGGTCTGGGTCATGAACGGGAACCAGCCCGGTGAGAGCTACTACCTGCTCGGGGTCTACTCCTACATCCAGTCCTTCGGCGGCAGCAGCTACGGCACCGGGGCCGCCATAGCCGTGGTCATGGTCCTGATGCTGATGGGCGCGAGCATGGTCTACGTACGGCGCATGACCAGAGCGGGAGAGGTCACATGAGCAACGGTCCCGTCCGTACCAGGCACCTGCGGCTGATACTGGCGAACACCAGTGCCGTCGTCGTCGCGGCGATGTTGTTCTTCCCCATCTACTGGATGATCATCACCGCGTTCAAATCGGGGACCGACATCCTCTCGGTGCACCCGCAGTGGATTCCGCGGCGGCCGACGTTCGACAACTTCACCAGCGCGGTCCACCGCCCTCAGTTCATCGACGCCGTACGCAACAGCGTGATCATCGTCCTCGCCACCGTGGCGATCTCGCTCACCGTCGCGTTCTTCGCAGCCATCGCCGTCGCCCGCTTCTCCTTCTTCGGTCGCAAGGCCTTCCTGCTGATGCTCCTGATCGTGCAGATGATCCCGCTCACGGCGATGATCATCCCGATCTATCTGCTGCTCAACGACGCCGGCCAGACGAACAAGTTGCCGGGCGTGGTCATCACCTACCTCACCTTCGTACTGCCGTTCGCGATCTGGACCCTGCGCGGGTTCATCGTCAACATCCCGCCCGAACTGGAGGAGGCGGCGATGGTGGACGGCTGCACGCGGGTCGGGGCCCTGCGCAGGATCATCTTCCCCCTCGTCGCACCCGGGCTGGTCGCCACGTCGATCTTCGCGTTCATCCAGGCCTGGAACGAGTACCTCCTGGCGTACGTGCTCCTGTCCAGTCCCGAGAACCGCACCCTGACCGTCTGGCTGGCCGCCTTCACCACACGGAACGGCACCGCGTGGGGACCGCTGATGGCTGCGTCGACCCTCACCGCCCTGCCGGTCGTCGTCTTCTTCGTCGCCATCCACCGCAAGATCGCCGCAGGCCTGACCGCAGGAGCTGTCAAAGGATGAAACTCGACCACATGGCCATGGCCTGCGTGCTGCCGGGCTTCGCGGGCTGGACCGCCCCCGACTGGGTGAGACGACGCATCGCCGAGGGACTCGCCGGTGTGGTGCTCTATCACGGCAACGTGCGTGACCGCGAACAACTGGCGGAGCTGACCGCGCAACTACGCTCGGAGAACCCGCAGTTGCTGATCGCCATCGATGAGGAGGGCGGGGATGTGACCCGCCTGGACATCGTCCAGGGCAGTCGCTGGCCCGGCGGACTGGCTCTGGGGGCCGTCGACGACACCTCCGTCACCCACGCCGTCGCCCAGCAGATCGGTGCGGAACTCGCCAACGCGGGAGTGAACTGGAACCTGGCCCCCGTCGCGGACGTCAACACCGCCGCCGGCAACCCGGTCATCGGCACGCGGGCGTTCGGAGCAGACCCGGACCTGGTGTCGCGTCACACCGCGGCGTTCGTCACGGGTCTGCAGGACCGAAGGGTCGCTGCCTGCGCCAAGCACTTCCCCGGCCACGGCAACACACTCACCGACTCGCACCTGGAACTGCCGCGCATCCACCAGGATCGGGCCGCCTTCGAGGCCGACGCCCTGCCGCCCTTCAGAGCCGCGATCGCGGCGGGCACGGCCAGTGTCATGACCGCGCACATCGTCGTCGACGCCTACGGAGACCTGCCGGCCACCGTCAACCCGGCTGTGCTGACCGGACTGCTGCGCCAGGAGCTCGGTTACGACGGTGTGGTGATCACCGACTCACTGGAGATGCAGGCCGTCTACGGGCGGTACGGCGTGGTGGAGGCCGCCGAGCGGGCGATCGCGGCCGGTGCTGACGCCCTGTGCGTCGGTGCCTCCAACGGCGACTCACGCACCGGTCGCATCCACACCGCCTTGCGCGACGCCGTCACCGGCGGACGGTTGCCGGAGCAGCGGCTGCACGAAGCAGCACAGCGCGTCGCCCGGCTCGCGGCGTGGGCGACCGCGCAAGCCCCCGGGGCCGTGGAGCCGGCCATCGGCATCGACGCGGCCCGGCGTGCCCTCACGGTCACTGGCACGGTGCGGCTGTCCCGGCCCGCCGCGGTCATCGAGCTCAGCCCGTCGACCTCCGAGATCGTGGGCGAGACCGGCTGGGGGATCGGCCAGTTGCTGGCCCGGCAGATCCCCGCGACGCGGGTCCTGCGCCTGACCGAGGAAGAAGCCCCGCCCCCGGCACTGATCTCCGCCGACCACCAGCCGGTACTCGTCGTACGCGACGCACACCGGCATCCCTGGATCGCCGCGGCGCTGTCGCGGCTGCTGCCCGCCCATCCGGACGCCGTACTGATCGAGATGGGAGCCCCCCATGCCCCGACCCACCACCACTACATCGCGACCAACGGCGCCTCCCGTGTGAGTGCCGCAGCCGCCGTGGAGCTCCTGCTGGGCACGGCCGTCGACCCCGCCTGATTCCCGTGGGCCGACGGCCCCCCTGCGACCACGTCCCACGGGCGCCACGCCCCCGCCGCCACCCTGTCGACGCGGCGGGTGACGCCCGGCCTTCGGCCCGCCCGTGGGCACCGCACACCGACATCCGAGCCGGAAGGCGAACCCGCCATGCCCAAGAGCCGTGGACCGCCCGTGCCGTGCGGCGCGGCGCCCGCCCCCCACCGCACACGCACAGCCCCGAACCTGCACCCGGATGCGGCCTGCCTGTCGCACCCGGTCCGGGACGCACGGTTCGGCCTCAGCGAAGCGATCACGCGTCAGCGCCGGATCGCTCCGCTCCGTGCAGGCCGAGCCCTCACGCACATCGGCCGGCGGCCTGCCCCCTCAGGGCACCCCCATGCGTACGGAAAGGCTTCACGCCATGCGTCCAAGACGTCTGCTGTCCCTCAGAGCGGCCGCCGCCGCGGTGGCCACCGCACTGATCACCACCTGCACCGCCGCACTGGTCCCCGCCACGGCACACGCCGCGACCACCCCGCCTGCCACCATCCCCGCCGTCCAGCAGTGGAGTGCCGGATCCGGCAGCTACAGCTTCACCGGCACCTCACGCGTGATCGTGAACACGTCGTCGCTGCGGACCACTGCCGAACTGCTGGCCGGCGACCTGGAGTCGGTCACCGGGCACGCCGTACCCCTGAGCACCGGCACAGCCGCCGCCGGTGACATCGTCCTGGCCAGTGGATCGTACGGAGCCGAGGGCTACCGGCTCAGTGTCGGCAGCACCGCCACGATCTCGGGCACCACGGCGGGAGTGCTCCACGGCACGCAGACCCTGCTGCAGATGCTCAAGCAGAACCTCACCCTGCCGCAGGGCACCGTCAACGACTCGCCCGCCTACCCCGACCGCGGCATCATGGTCGACCTCGCCCGCAAGTACTACTCCGTCGGCTGGCTGCGCGACCTGGTACGCGAGCTGGGCTACCTCAAGTACAACCGACTGCACCTGCACTTCAGCGACGACCAGGCATTCCGCCTGGAGAGCAGCACCCACCCCGAGGTCGTCTCCTCCCAGCACTACAGCAAGCAGGAGATCCGTGACCTGGTCGCCTACGCGGCCCAGTACCAGGTCACCATCGTGCCCGAGATCAACATGCCCGGTCACATGACCGCCATGCTCGACAGCCACCAGAGCCTGAGCCTGCTGAGGTCCAACGGCTCGCGTGTGCTGGACCTGTCCCAGGACACGGCTGCCTACAGCTTCGCGGCCGACTTCATCAACGAGTACCTGCCGCTGTTCCCCAGCCCGTACTGGCAGCTCGGGGCGGACGAGTGGCTCGGCACCGCTGAGCTGTCGCAGTGGCCGGGACTGAAGTCCCGTGCCCAGCAGCTGTACGGCTCCAAGGCCACCGGCCGTGACCTGGAGTACGGCTTCATCAACAAGATCAACACGTTGGTGCGCGGCTCCGGCAGGACACTGCGCATATGGAACGACCAGCTCGTTCCCGGCACTGTCGTCCAGGTCGACCCCAGCGTCCAGGTCGCCCACTGGTTCGGTTCCACCGACATGACCCCGCAGACGCTCTCCAGCCAGGGCCACGACCTGATCAACGCCAACTGGAACGAGCTGTACTACATCATCGGCATCAGCCGCCCCAGCGCCCAGCACATCTACGAGAACTTCGCACCCAACCAGTTCGCCTTCGGCTCGGGAAGCACCACCATCCCCGCCTCCGACCCGCACCTGCTCGGTACGCAGCTGAGCCTGTGGGGCGAGCCCGGCCAGGACGAGGACGAAGGCAGCATCGCCGACCACCTCAAGGCACCGCTGCGGTCCCTGATCCAGACCACCTGGGGCTCGCCGAAGCCCGCCGGCACCTACAGCGGCTTCGAGACGATCATCAACGCCGTCGGTGACGCCCCCACCGGAGGTCACACCACGCCTCCTCCGACCGGGGGCGTCGTGGCCTCCTCGTCCCTGGGGACCTACCAGTCGTACGCACCGGCGAACATGGTCGACGGCGATCAGTCGACGTTCTACTGGTCCGATGACGCCGCCACGACAGGTGCATGGGTTCAGGTCGACCTCGGGCAGGTCAAGCGCGTCACGGGGGTGGATCTGTCGATGGGCAACAGCGCCCATTCGTCGGACTACATCCACCGGGGCGTTCTCGAGGCCTCCACGGATGGTTCGACGTGGACATCGCTCGGCAGTTCGACCCGGGCGCGGGTGACATCGGGCTCCGCCGTCACCGCCCGCTACGTCCGCTACCGCTCCACCGCCGCCCAGGACGAATGGCTCCTGGTCGACGAGTTCAGCGTCACCACCTGACGGACCGAGCCGGTGATGCGGCCGGACACGGACCATCGGGCCAGGCCGCATCACCGGCACACGGCGGGCAGGCCCCTCCACCGGGTGCGCTCGAAGGGCGCCCCCGGTGGAGCAACGTCCCTTCCGTAGAGCGCCGTCCCGGTGCCGCGGGTCAGGGCCAGGTCGGCGCCCACGATCGGCGTCCACGGCGCACCCCGCGCCGGCCGCAACGGCCGTTCCGGACCCGTGGAGACGGAACGGTCTCCTCACGGAGTGCGAGGCGGAGCAGGGGCGGGAGCGGCGGCCGGAGACCGACGATCCTGCGCGGGACGAGCCGAAGCCGGCGCCAGTGACCTCGCCCGCGCGGTCCTCCGCCTGGTCGCCGACCGCCCCGGGGTCGTGACGGTCATCCCCGTCGACTCCATCACCGGCGTCGGCACCGGCGGGGTCGTGCGAACGGGCCGTCCGGGGGCGTGTGACCCCCGGACGGCCCGTCTGCGAACCGTGGCGGTGCGTCAGCGCAGGCCGAACGCCCGGATCACCGTCTGGTGCACCGCGTTGCCCGCCGAGTCCCGGGCGCTCGCCCTGAGCGACACGTAGGACGCCTTCTTCGGCGCGTCCAGGCGGAACCGCCCGGCATGGTCACCGGTGGTCCGGTGCCACGTCGTGCCGTCGTCGTAGGACAGCTCCAGGGTGACCGCGCCGAGTCGGCCGGTGCCGACGGCGCCCGGCAGCCGGCCCGCTGTGGCGGACAGGAGGTCGTGGCGTCCGGCCCGCCCGGCCGCGTCGGTGCCGACCTCGTAGTCGATCTGCACGAGAGGCAGCACGGCGGCGGAGCCGTCCGCCGGCGCCTTCGAGGTGAAGGCCCACTCGGTGCGTGTACGGGAGGAGTACGGAGTGAACGCCACGTCGCGCTTGCTGGTGACGACCAGCCGGTACGGCAGCCTTCCGGCACCGGGTGCTTCGCCCGAGACGTTCGTGAACGTTCCCGTACCCAGCTGCGTGGTGCCCTGGTAGAGGGTCTGGCGCTGTTCCCCCGCGCCCTGGTCCACGCCGACGTGGGTCCGGCTGCCGAAGGCCGGGGTGTCGAGGTACAGGTGGTCACCCGTGCGCCTGGGCAAGCTGAAGGCGTCGTTCAGGTAGGGCCGTTCGATCGGCTTGAACCACTCCTCCGACTGCCTGCTGCCCGGCCGGTAGGAGGTCTTGGCCCCGGTCTCGAAGACCAGGCCCACAGCGTAGGCGTCCTGGCTCCAGCTGTTGAGGCCGCCGGTGGAGACCCAGTCGGTGCGCTTGCCCCGGACCGGTTCCGGCATCGTCAAGCCGACCGCCCAGTTGTTGTAGTCGGGCCAGTCGAACCGGAACTCGCCGCCGTCGCTGCCCGGGGCGGGGCTGGCGAAGGTCTCGTCGATCCGGGCGAGGTTCTTGGCACTGCCCCGCACCACGAGACGGGCGGGGATCTCGTTG
This sequence comes from Streptomyces sp. NPDC058459, assembly GCF_042721685.1. Classification (NCBI taxonomy): domain Bacteria; kingdom Bacillati; phylum Actinomycetota; class Actinomycetes; order Kitasatosporales; family Streptomycetaceae; genus Streptomyces; species Streptomyces sp. NPDC058459. The sequence goes on from NZ_JBHXLV010000031.1 coordinate 24,341, forward strand.
TGCCAGGTCCGGTCGAGGTCGTAGACGAACGGGCTCACGGGGGCGGACCCGACCGTGACCGTGGCGCCCCGGGTCCCGGCCTGCCGTACGAGCTTCTCGCCCTCGTCGGTGCTGAGCAGGCCCACGTCGAGCCGGACGGGCGTCGAGCTGAACGGCGCGTTGTAGTGGCGGAAGCCCCGGCCGTCCACGTTGTTCACGACCAGCATGAGCTTCGCGCCCGCGGCCACCGCGGCGGCCGCCTGGTCCATGTCGGACACGTCGTCGTTACGGCGCACCACCACGGCCTTGCCGCGCGCGTCGAGGTGGGCGTAGTCGGTGGTCGCGCCCTGGCCGGCGAACACCAGCGGGAGCTTGGCGGTGCCCCCCGGCAGGGGGGTGACGCCGTCCTGGCGCAGCACGTCGGTGAAGTCGGTGGCCTTGGTCGAGACGGAGAGCGCGGGCTTTTCCTTGCGCCAGCGAGCCGCCAGGTAGAAGTCGCCGTGGGTGACCTTGTGGGTGGTCGGCTGGGCCCACAGGCTGTCGTAGTTGGTCTGCGTCTCCATGAAGTCGCGCCAGATCTGGCCACCCATCAGGCGGGTGTAGTCCAGCCGCTGGTAGGTCGTCTCGGAGCGCTGGGGGGTCGTCATGTCGATGCGGTGGACCTTGGACGCGTCGAGCGTGACCGTGTGGTCGCGGTCCATGCGGACGTCGGGGTCGCCGAGCAGCGCCATGCCCCAGGAGTGGGGGCCGTGCACGCCCTGCACCGTCTTGAAGGACAGCACCGAGTACACGTCGTCCGGCAGGTACCACTCGGCCATGCCGGAGCCGTCGATCAGGACGAACGCCGGGGCGTCCTCTCCGGACCTGAGAAGTTCGACCACGCCGGACATCGGCCGGCCCTGGGCGTCCTTGAACCGCATGGTCAGCTTGTGCTGGACGTCCCCGAGGGAGACGGCGGTGTGCGCCGCCACCTCGCCGTCCGCGGTCTTCGCAAGCACCTGGCCGGTGTACCGGCCGCCGGTGGTGACGCCGGAGCCGTCGATGGTCACGGTGACACCGGCGGTGCCGTGCGCCGGCACGGTCACCCGGGAGGCGGAGAGCTGGAAGATCTTGCCGGGGGCGTCGTGCGCCGCCTCGACGCTCAGTGCCAGGGTGACGGGCTTGTCCGTGATGTTGGTGTAGGTAACCGGGCGCCGCACACCACCGGCGGGAGTCTGCTTGACCTGCGCGGCGTACGCGGTCGCCGTCGCGAAGACACCGGCGTGCGAGGCCGCGGCGACGTCGAGACGGCCGCTGCCCGCCTGGAAGGCGTCGTACTTGGGGGTCTGCCGGGAGCTGCTGGCCAGTAGGTCCTTCAGCTGGCTTCCGGTCAGGCCGGGGTGGGCGGCGGCTGTCAGCGCGGCGGCTCCCGCCACGTGGGGCGCGGCCATGGAGGTGCCGCTCAGGGTCTGGTAGGCGCCCTGGCCGTTGCCGACGAACCGGGAGTTGGCAGCGAGGATGCCGACGCCGGGGGCGGTGATCTCCGGCTTCAGCGCCCCGTCCACGCGGGGGCCCTGGCTGGAGAACTCGGCCAGCGTGTCGGCCGAGTCGACGGCTCCCACCGTCAGCGCGTCGCTCGCCACGCCCGGTGCGCTGACGGTGCCGGGTGCCCCGGAGTTGCCGGCGGAGACCACGAACAGCGCGCCGGTCCGGGCGCTGAGGGTGTTGACGGCCTGGCTGAGGGGGTCGGTCCCGTCGGACGGCGCATCGCTACCGAGGCTCATGTTGATGACCTTGGCGTGCCGGTCGACGGCGGCCCACTCCATGCCCGCCAGGATCCAGGAGGTCTGACCGGACCCGGTGTCGTCCAGCACCTTGCCGATATCGAGGCGGGCGCCGGGAGCGACGCCCTTCTCCTTGCCGCCGGAGGCCGCGCCGGTACCGGCGATGATGGACGCGACGTGCGTACCGTGACCGAAGTGGTCGTCCGTGTTCTCGTCCGGTACGAAGCTCCGGCGGTCCGCCACGCGGTCTGCGAGGTCGGGGTGTTCCGCGTCGACGCCGGTGTCCAGGACGGCCACGTCCACGCCCTGACCGGTGTTGCCGTCCGCCCAGAGCCGGGGGGCGCCGATCTGCGCCGTGCTCTCGGCGAGGTCGGCATGGACGAGGCCGTCCAGCCAGATGTGCGCTATCCCGTCCGCGAAGGCCGGTGCCGCGGACTGCTCGCGGCCCCCGTCGGCCGGCGCCGCAGCGGTCACGGACTTCCAGAAGTCCGCGGCGTGCGCGCGGTCCGCGGTGACGGCGGCGCCGCCGATGCCGTCGAGGGCACGGACGCGGGTCGCGCCCTTGGGCAGAGCCGCGGCGCTCCTGCGGGCGTCGGCGGTGTGCGCGTAGGAGACGATGAGCGGCAGCCGGTCGCGGTGCGCGTCGTCGTACCCGTCGGCGATCATGGCCGTGACGTTGAACAGCTGCCGGTCCAGGACGCCCCCGGCCACGAACGGCAGCGCCGACTCGGGGAACACGTAGAGGTCGTCGCCCGACGTCAGGATGTGGGTCTGCGCCGGACGTCCGTCGGCGCCGCGGACGCTGACGACGCCTCCGGGACCGTTGCCGGGGCTCTGCCGGGTGGTGACCACGTCGCCGGTGATCAGCGTTACGGAGTGGTCGCCCGCGGGCACCCGGTCGGATGTGGAGGCCGTGGACAAGGATGGGGTGGACGACAACGCGGTGGACGGGTGGCCGGCGGCGTCGGGACGGGCCGCCGAGGACGCGAAGGCCGTCGCGTCGTAGGGGCCGGCCAGCGCCAACACCAGGGCGCCGGCGGTAACCGGCACACTCCAGCGTATGCGGTGGTGCGCTCTCACAGGGTCTCTTCCGGCTTGCGGGCGGGCCGAGCACGTTCGTCCTCTGCCCCCCAGATGGCGCCGCCTGACCGGTCGTAGGCCCCGAGGGTGCCCGGAACCCGTCCACAGGTGGCGTGAACGTTCAGAGTGAAAGCTTGTGAACCACGAATGTCTAGATCAAACTTGTGTCGTACATCGCCAGATGGCGATTCGCGCCACGACCGTCCCAACTGCTGGACAGACGGTGATCGCTGAGGGGGAGACCGGTGCTGAGGACCCTGGGGATCAGCGAGTTCGACGAACAGGTCTACCGCGCCTACCTCACCGCGTCGGACCGGTCGGCCACCGAGATCGCCGCGATCCTGGGCACCACACCCAGCCGGATCAGACGCACCGTCTCCCGGCTGGTGGAACTGGGCATGCTGAGAAAGGAAGGGCCCGGCCAGTACCGGCCGGTCAGCCCGCACACCGCGCTCCGGGCACTGCTCGCCAGACGCCGGGCCGAGACCGAGGCGGCGTTCACCGCCGTGTGGGGCACCGTCGACGACCTGGCGGACGAGTACCGTGCGCATCGGCTGCAGGAGGACCCGACCGGACTGGTGGAGGTGATCACCGGCGAGGCGGAGATCACGGTGCGCGTCGCCGAACTGATGCAGTCGGTCCGCACCCATTTCTGGGTGCTCGACCGGCCTCCCTATCTCGGCCCCTACAGCACCGAGTTGGAGGAGGCCCTGACGATGGACCTGCTGGGCCGCGGTGTCGACATACGGTCGGTGTACACCCAGGAGGCGCTGGCGCAGCCGGGCCGCTTCGAGCTGATCACCCACCTCGCCGGGATCGGCGAGCAGGCCCGCATCCTGCCGGCCCTGCCGTTCCGGCTGCGCATCATGGACCGGCGTGTCGCGCTGGTGGCACTGGTCCCGGGCCGCTACGACAGGATCGCCGTCGTCCACCAGTCGGGTTTGCTCGACGCGCTCGTGGAGTTGTTCGACTCCTACTGGCAGCGTGCGCAGTCCCTCGTCGCGACCACTCCGGCGACGCCCGACGGGCCGAACCCGCAGGACCTCCTGCTGCTGAAGATGATGCAGGCGGGCTACAAGGACCACGCCATCGCACGGCAGTTGGGCACGAGCGCGCGCACGGTGACTCGCCGGATCGGGGCGATCGCGGCCGGCCTCGGCCTCGAAACCCGCTTCCAGGTGGGAGTGGAGGCGGCCAAGAGAGGCTGGATCTGACGGGCGTCCGAGACGCTGATCTTCGCTGCGGTACGGGCTCCGGCCGGCTCGCGGAGTTCCGGCAGACGCGGAGTGGGCACGCCTGGAGGTCAGGCGGCCCGACACAACGGCGTCGTTGTAGCGGGTCCGGTACGGCTGGAGCAGAGGGCGCAGCTCTTCCCCCCCAGCCGCCTCCACCAGAGTCATGAGGTGACCGCCATGGGCCCCACCACCGGACCGAGGGCCGCCCCGAGCCGAAAGGCCACATGCCCGACAGCTTCTGCCAGGAACCTACGAGATGTCCAGAACGGCCTTACCGCGGAGGTTGCGATCCAAGACGGCGGCCACGGCTTCGTCGGCCTGGTCCCAGTCGCCACGCCAGGAGATGTGCGGCATGAAGTCTTTCGCGGCCAGGCGTTCCGCGAGCCAGGTCAGATCCTCGCCGGGGAGAGGCCCGTCCGCGAGGTGGAAGGTGACGATGGACCGTCCGTGACGCCCGTTGTTGCCCAGGAACGCGCCGGGCGGGAACTCCACGGGCTGCATCGTGACGTCACCCACGGCAACCAGCGTTCCATGGGATGCCAGTTTGTCGAAAGCTTGCGCAAGCTGCGGGCCTCCCACGCAGTCCACTACGCCGTCGAGGGACGTGGAGACATGTTCTGGCCCCGAGATCACCTCGTCGGCGCCCAAGGAGCGTAGACGGTTGCCCTGCGCGGCGGGGTTGCTGGTCGAAGCGATCACGTGCGCGCCGCCGAGGTGCGCGAGCTGCACCGCGTACTGTCCGACGCCACCGGTGGAGCCCGTGATGAGAACGCGTTTGCCGTTCAGCGAGCCGAATTTGCGCAGGGCGCGCAGGGCGGTGGTCGCCGTGACCGGCAGCGTGCTGAGCGCTCCGGGGTCCGAGCCGGCGGGGGCGACGCCGAGCTGACCGGTGTCCACCGCCCTGAACTCTGCCCAGCCTCCGGTGTCTCCGAGGGTGAGGACCTGAGTACCGGCCGCCGGGCCCGAACCGTCCGCGGCAGCCCGTTCGACCACTCCTGCCGCGTCCCAGCCCAACACCGCGCCGTCCGGTGCCTGAGACACGGCGTGCGTGATCTCGCCGAAGTTGAGAGACGTCGCCGCTACCCGGATCAGGGCTTGGTTCGGGCCGGGTAGCGGCTCCGCGGTCTCGCCGAGGCGAAGACCGGACGCAACATTATGGTCAACGAGCAGAGCGCGCATCAGATGCCTTCCGTAGGGGTGACCGCATAGCGCCACAGGTAACCGTCGAAGCAAGGCGTCGCCGGCGGGCGAGCACCACCAGGCAGCCCTCCGAGGCCGCCGCTGTCATCGTCATCCTCCAATCGTCCCGCCACGGCGAGGGGTGCACACCGATACCTGAAGCGGAGGGCTTCCGCCTTGAGTCGTAGACCACCCTCCACTCAGGGCGAAGGCCCCCCTAGCCGCCGAGCCGATGTCGGCGACCGCGCACCACAGCCGGAATCCGCACGCGGGCGCAGCTTCCGTAGGGGCCGTGAGAAAGCCCTTTCCCGCCTCAGTTTGAGCGGGGTCTCGGTATCAGGGCGTACTCACAGTGGCTGACGCGTGTGGCGGAAGCTTGCGCGGACCTCTTCGGTGAACGACTCCGGCTGCTCCCATGCGGCGAAATGGCCGCCCTTCGGAGCCTCGTTGTAGTGGACCAGGGTGGGATAGCGTTCCTTCACCCAACGCTCGCTGGTCTCGTGGATGTCGCGGGGGAACAGAGTGAAACCGACCGGCACCTCGATCTCACGTTCCTGCCAGTTGGCCATGCTCTGCCAGTAGATGCGTGCCGAAGAGGTCGCCGTCGCCGTCAGCCAGTACAGCGTGATGTTGTCCAGCATCTCGTCGCGGCTCAGCAGGCTCTCCGGATCGCCCCCGTGGTCGGTCCACTGCTCGTACTTCTCGTAGAACCACGCCGCCAGCCCCACCGGGGAGTCGTTGAGTCCGTAGCCGATCGTCTGGGGACTCTGGGTCTGCTCGATCTGGTAGCCCGACTCGTTCTCCTTGAAGTCCCGCAGCCGCTTCAGGGCGCGCTCTTCCTGAGCATCGACGGCCTCCATCGTCTCGAAGACGGGGAACATGTTGAAGTGGACGGCCTGAACCGCAGGCGCACCGATCCCGCCCAGCTCGTTCGTGATGGCGTAGCCCCAGTCGCCGCCCTGTGCGACGAAGCGGTCGTAGCCGAGCCGCCGCATCAGTTCGACCCATGCGTGCGCGGTCCGCTCCGGGGTCCAGCCGGTCTCCGTCGGCTTCTCCGTCAGGCCGAAGCCGGGCAGGGAGGGTATGACGACGTGGAAGGCGTCGCGCGGGTCGCCACCGTGTGCGCGCGGATCGGCGAGAAGCGGCGCGGCCTGCATGAACTCGAAGACCGAACCGGGCCAGCCGTGTGTGAGCACCAGCGGCACCGCGTCGGGTTCGGGCGAGCGCAGGTGCAGGAAGTGGATGTCGAGTCCGTCGATCCGCGTCGTGGACGGATCGAGTGCGTTGAGCCGTGCTTCGGCCGCGTGCCAGTCGTAGGCGTCGCGCCAGTAGTCGATCAGCCCCTGCATCCGGGCCAGCGGCGCACCCTGGCTCCAGTCGTCCACCGTCTCCCGGTCGGGCCAGCGGGTACGCGACAGCCGGTCCCGCAGATCTTCGAGCGCAGCGTCGGGGAAGGCGAAGGGGTGAGGTGTGATGGCGTCGGTCATGACGGGCTTCCTTTTCGTGGTGAGGTCAAGGCCATTGAGTTGCGGGCAAGTCGGTGTCGGTGATGCGAGGCGATCGAGGACCGGGGATCACCGGTCCGGATCAGTTCTGTTCGGCTTCGGCGAGAAATGCGGCGAGGTCGTCGTAGCCGTAGAGGTGCGCAAGCCCTCGGGGCGTCAGGCCCGCATGCGTCAGCAGGTCCAGACGGGCTCCGGCGCCGACCAGCACCCGCGCCGCTGCCAGATGTCCGTGCCAGACCGCGTCGTGCAGCGCCGTCAAACCGTTGTACGGACCTTGCGCGTCCAGCTCGATCGTGGGCGTACCAGCGCTTCCGCTCTTCTCAGTGAGTGACCGCAGCACCTCGGTATGCCCGAAGTAGCCGGCCTCGTGCACAGGCGTGCCCCTCATCAGTCCGATCACCCGGCGAGGGTCCGCCCCCGCGTCGAGCAGCACGCGCACGATGTCGGCGTTCCCCTCACGGGTGGCGATGCCGAGCGGGGTGTAGTCGTCGTCGAAGCCCCCCACGACCGGGGCTCGCTCGTTGACCGGAACTCCGGATGAGATGAGCCGCCTCACTTCGCCGAGGTCGCCCGACTTGATCGCCGTGATCAGTGTCAGATTCTCGATGTGCGCCGCGTCGGCCTCGTTTCGCGCCTCGATCAGTCGCGCGATCGCGTCGAGTCCGTCGTCCTTTGCGAGCTCAAGCGCCGTCTGCTGCCAGTGGTTCCTGATCGGTGTCCTGGCTCCGCGTTCCAGGAGCAGTCGAACCACACTCTCCTGCTTGTGCAGGACCGCATCCATGAGTGCCGTGTTCCCGAGCACGGGAGACTGCTGGTCGACGAACGACCCGTGGTCAAGGAGCAGACCCGTGACATCGGTGTTGCCCGACTGAGCCGCCTTGTGGATCGCCGTCGCTCCCATGCGCGGCTCGACCGCGAGCACGTCCGCACCGGACGTCAGCAGAAGCTCCACCATCTGCGGCTGGCCGAGGCCGGAAGCGATCATCAGCGGTGTCAGACCTTCGGGGCCGCGGCGGTTGGCGTCCGCACCTGAGCGCAGCAGCTCGACTGCTGCCGCGAGATCGCCGGCGCGGATCGACGCATCGAGCGAGAGGGGGTCGTCGGACATTGCGGTACCTCCAGTGGTCGGACCCGTGCCGCCATCTGTCCGTGGCGTGCGAACGGGTCGTCGGGTCGCCGTCGGCCAACAGATCCGCTGTGGCCTGGCTCGTTCACATGTCCATTGAGCCTCAGCATCATGAGACGGAGAATGGTTCAGAACTCCACGTTTCATGCGCCATCGTCTAGCATGAGGTCATGGATACGCTGACCGACGTCTTGGAGCACATCCGCTCGGCCGGTGCGCTGATCGGACAGAACCTGATGTCACCGCCTTGGTCGATCAGGTTCGACGAAGGCGCGTCGATGACTCTCGTGACCATGCTGTGCGGCGACGCGTGGATCGTTCCTGACGGAGGCCGGCCCGTCCGGCTACGAAACCGCGACGTGGCGATCGTGACCGGGCCACACCCGTTCAGCGTCACCAGCGCCCCCGACATGCAGACCGCACCCCTGTACGTCGTCACCGCCGCAGGCACCTGCACCGACGAGGCGGGCAACGTCCTCACCGATGAGAGCATCCAACTCGGTGTCCGGACCTGCGGCACCCATCTCGAAGCCGAGCACGCACTGCTCACCGGCTCCTTCACCACGGCAGGCCGGATCGCCGAGCGTCTCTTGAGCGCCTTGCCGCGCCTCCTGGTGGTGCCTTACAGCCAACGACGTTCTGCAGCGATGGAGTTGCTGCAATCCGAGATCGCCCGCGACGAACCTGGCCAACAGGCCATGCTGGACCGGCTTCTGGATCTCGTTCTGATCGAGACTCTGCGCGACTGGTTCGCCCTGCCCGAGGCGTCCGCGCCCCGGTGGTACCACGCCACGCGTGATCCCGTCGTGGGCCCCGCCCTCAGGGCGATCCACGACGAACCGGCTCGGTCCTGGACCGTCGGAACTCTGGCAGCCGAGGCCCAGGTGTCGCGGGCGACGTTCGCCCGCAGGTTCGCCGACCTGCTCGGCGAACCGCCCATCTCCTACCTCACCGGATGGCGGTTGTGCCTGGCGTCGGACCTGCTGCAGCGCACAGATGACACCATCGACCGCATCGCCCAGCAGGTCGGCTACTCCAGCGCCTTCGCACTGAGCGCGGCCTTCACCCGCGAATACGACGTCCGGCCGAGCCAGCACCGGGCTCTGTCCGCACAACGCACCTGACCTGCCTGCTCGACCTGCCTACCCAGCCGGGTCGGACGGTGTCCGCGAGCCGGCGAGAACGGCTTCGCTGATGGTGCGCACCGCGTCGTCCACACACCGCGCCGTGGCCTCGGCGGACGGCTGCTCGGACTCGTGAATGAACGCGGTGGCGCCGCGCCGGCTCCCGCAGTAGTCGACGATGCCGTGCTCGATCTGCGTCCGCAGCGCCTGCTCGTAGCCGTGGCGCTCATAGGTGCCGGAGTTGTCACCGGCGATGGGCACAAGATGGATGGTGAGGGCCTGAAGCTTCGGCCGCAGACCCGAGGTCGGGGAGTGCTCGAAGGCCCAGCCGTTGACGAAGACACGGTCGATCCACCCCTTCAGCAGGGCAGGCATCGACCACCAGTACACCGGAAAGACCAGAACCAGATCGGTGGCGCGCTCAAGACGACGGTGCTCCTGGACGATCTCGGCCGGATAATCGCCGCCCTCGCGGTACGCACGGCGATCCGCCAGTGTGTACACGGGGTCGAACCGCTCCTTCGACAGGTCGGCGACCTCGGAAGACCCGGGATGGAGCGCTGCCCGCAGTTTTCCCAGCACGTCGTGCGTCAGGGACTGGGGGTCCGGATTCGTGGCGACCAGCAAGGTGTGCATCGACAACTCCTCTCACACATGTGTAACCTACTAGCAGTAGGTTACACATGTGGAGAAGGACTGCCGGAAAATGCCTGAGCGGAGACTTTCCAGCGCCGCCCGCCGAGCCCAACTGGTCGCCATCGCCCGCGATGTCATCGCCACCGAAGGTACGGACGCGCTCACGCTCGCGCACCTGGCGAGCCGCGCGGGCATCTCCAAGCCGGTCGTCTACGACCACTTCTCCTCGCGCTCGGCGCTCCTGCTCTCGCTGTATCAGGACTTCGACCAGCAGCACCTGGCCGACCTGCGAGCCGCGACAGCGCACGCCCCGTCCGATCTGCGGCACCGGCTCGAAGCGATTGCGACGGCTCATGTCGAGTGCATCGTCGCCCAAGGTGTCGAACTCAGCGGAGTGATGGCCGCGCTGGCGGGCTCACCGGCCCTTGAGGAAGCCCGTCAGGAATCCGAACGCCGCTACGTGGACATCTGCCGACAGTCCATGCGCGAAGCCGACGACTCCGCGGAGTTCAGCACGGAGTCAGCGATCGCGTTCCTGGGCGCCGCGGACGCACTCGCCCACGCGGCCGCGCACGGAACGATCAGCCCTGAACTCGCCCAGTCGACCATCACCACCGTGCTGCTCAGCATGGTCACCTGCGGCGACTGAACGACCGCGGACAACAGCTCGCAGCGGAGCCCGCTGTCGTCACTGCCACCGGACCGCCCGCAGGGTACGTCGTACAGTTGGCCCCACACACTCGCCCGCCGCCAGGAACAGCCGCTGACCAGTACGTAGATGATCGCAGCGAACAGCGTCTCATCAGGACCTCAGCGCGGTCTCCCTGGCGATCCCCGACAGGCTCGTCGCCCCGGACTCCAGCAGGCCGTGAACGCGCCGAAGTTCCAGCCGACACTGCGGATCATCGGCTGCGGAGGGAGCCTCAGCTGGGTGGCACAGCGCCGACGGCCGGCGTGACGGCTGTGACCGAGTACATCGACCGCAACGATGTGTGTCGTGGTGTCGGCACAGATGCCGATCAGTCATCGACCGGCGTGATGCTGGTCCGGTCGAACGGGCTACCGTGCGCGGCAGCGTGGGCTATGGCGTCATTGACAGCGGCGAGGCTGAAACTCGTGGTCCGTTCCGGCGCGAGATCCAGGGTGCCTGAGCCGATGAGCCGGATGATGCCGACATTGGCTGAGCGGGGGTACATCCACTGTCCGCGCACCGTGATCGAGTTGCGCATGATCCATGGATAGGGAAGGGCGAGATCGTCACCGCCCAGCATGCCCACACCACCCATGAGGACAACGCGGCCCCCTTCACGCACGGTCATGGCCGCAGCGCGCGACGCCGAGCTGGGCGCGCTCGGCGGGAGTAGATCGATCACCATGTCGATCGGGCAATCTGCGGCAACGGACATCGCCGCGCGGTCGCCGGCCTCATCTCCGGTCAACGTCACCGGACACAGCCTGGGGCCGAACCGGTCGGCGAGGAGTTCGAGCATGGCCTGATTGCGACCCGGGGCGATCACGCGACCCGCTCCCAGGGCAAACGCGACGGCAACCGCGCTGCTGCCAAGATTTCCCGTGGCTCCGCTGACGAGGAGCGTCTCGCCTGCGGCAAGCCCGCCTGCCAACAGCCCCCCGTAGGAAATGGCGTGCACGGTGACAGCCGCCCAGCGGGCAGGGTTCTCGCCCGCTGTGGCGGGTAGCGGGAAGACGTTCTCCGTCGGCACTCGCATGAGCTCGGCAAATGATCCGTCGTGCATGTAACGGGCGAGCCGTGCGCCACCTTCACCGCGGGAACTCCAGCCCTGGAGTGTGATGTCGGGAGTGAGAGCGTCGTCACGGGAGCGCACCGTCGAGTCGCACCACACCAGGTCACCGACGCGCAACCTGGTGGAGTCGGGGCCGACCTGTACGACGCGCCCCACGCCGCCGATACCCGGTATGACAGGCGGAACGAGGGGGTACTGCCTTTTGCCGCTGAAGACTTCGGCCGCGTAGGGAGCCACACCGGCGGCAAGGACTTCGACCAGAACCTCACCGCTTCCGGCCACGGGATCGGGAACGTCTCGCACCTCAAGTGGCGCGCCGAACTGTGTGAGAACCGCTGCCTTCATAGCCTGACCTGCACTCTCGTCTCATACGTTTCCTCCACGCTAGAACCTGCCGGGGCATGCTGGAAGCGAGGACTTGGCATGTGTGGTATGCCTAATGAGCATGGACCTTTCCAGCACAGGACTGAGAGTGCTGCGGCAGATCGCTGAGTCCGGCAGCTTCACGTCGGCCGCCGCCAAACTTGGTTACACGCAGTCGGCCGTCTCACGCCAGGCCGCCGCCCTGGAGCGGAGCGCTGATGCCACGCTGTTCGAACGCCGCCCGGACGGTGTGAGGCTCACGCCAGCAGGCTTGACGATGCTCCGGCACGCGCATACCGTCTTGAATTCCCTTGCCGCAGCAGAACGAGAGCTCGCAGGCACCGTGCCGCAGACCGAATCGGTGCGCCTGGGCCTGATCGTGAGCGCGAGCGCGGCTCTCCTCCCCGACGCGCTCGCGCTCCTCGATTCCGTAAGCCCGCAGATCAGGGTCATCACCAGCGAAGGGACCACGCCGAGGCTGATCCGGGCGCTACGGGCCGGCTCACTGGATCTTGCCGTTCTCACGTCCAGGCCACCCCATCGACCGTTCGACAGTGAGTCACCGCGCTTGCACCTGGAGCCGATCGCGGACACAGAGCTGGTCGTGGCAGCTTCCTCGACCGGAGAATTTTCCGGCCGCACCGCGGTGCACATCGACGAACTCGTGGACGCCCGGTGGATCGCCTCCCAGGCCCCGAAATCCGAGCCGCTGCTCGGCGTCTGGCCCGGCCTGCCGGGACGGCCTCGCATCATGCACTTTACGAACGACTGGCTGGCAAAGCTCCAACTGGTCGCGGGCGGCTTCGGCGTGACAACAGTGCCGGTCCGGCTCGCCCGGGTGCTACCGCCCGGAGTCAGCCTGCTGCGCGTCGAGGGTGCACCGGCCGAGGTCCGTCGGCTCCTTCTGGCCCGCCTCCCCGGAAATCGCGCAACGGTCATCGACCGTGTCGCCAGGGCGATCGCTTCAGCTGCCTGAACTTCCGGCTCAAGAGGACCTGACAAAGGCGTCGGACGTGACGGTGGGTGATGAGGCGGGTGTCGGTGACGACGTGGTGCTTGCTGCCCGGCGGTGCGCGGTCGACCGGGCCGGGTCCGCTTCTGGGCCCCGCCGGGGAGCCCGCACGCGGGAGGAGTCGATCACCGCACGCGACCAGTCCAGGGCGGGTACTCCCACCGGATGCCGGAGTGCGGCACGAACACGGTAAGGCCTGCCGGTCCGGGAGCTGAGGTCTGTCCTCCACCACCACGGCCGCGACTGACGTGTTCCGACGCCCCGACCATCGACTGTCCAAACCGAAGGTCACATGGGCGAGCGAGATGTGCTTGAAGGCTGCGCAGAACGAAGGGGGTCCCGGCTCCAACGGTCCCGGTGCGGCACACAGCAGTACCTCAGAGGGACACCCCCCACCTGAAGTCGCAGAGCCCTTCGACTCCAGTCGAAGGCGTCCCCGCCCCTCAGGCAGATGTGCGCGACGGCACGATGCGGCCAAGATCGGCTGGCAGGCAGTTCCCCCACCCCACAGGAGGACATCGAATGCGCAGAGTTCTGTCCGTGGTCATCGCCCTTTCGGCCACCGGAGTGACGCTGGCCGCCCTTCCCGGGGCCTCGGCGACCCAGATACCAGAAGCGCTGCAGTGGAAGTCGTGCGCGGAGAATCCGGCGGCCAAGGCGAAGGCTGACGCGGCCCCTCAGCTGCCCGCACTGGAATGTGCGACGCTCAAGGTCCCACTGGACTACGGCGACCCCAACGGCCGTAAGATCGACATTGCGGTCTCCCGCCTGGCGAGCAAGGCGCCGGCAAAGCGCCGAGGGGTGCTTCTGACCAACCCCGGCGGGCCCGGAATTTCCGGGCTGACCTACCCCGCCATCCTCGCCGCGTCCGGGCTGCCCCAGGAGGTGCGCGACTCTTACGACATTATCGGTTTCGACCCGCGGGGCATCGGCCGCAGCACCCCGGTGAGCTGCGGACTGACTCAGAAGCAGCAGGACCGCGGCAACCTTCCCTCGTACGCCCATACGGCCGGTGACGTCGTACGCGAAGCGAACCGGGCACGTCAGATCGCCAGCCGATGTGCCGACTCCAAGTCCGCGTCCCTACTGCCGCATATCGGCACCGCTAACACGGCCCGGGACATGGACCGGATCAGGGTGGCCCTCGGCGAACGCCGGCTGTCCTACATGGGTACCTCCTACGGCACGCATCTGGGCGCCGCGTACGCCTCGATGTTCCCCGCCCGTGGTGACCGGATCGTGCTCGACAGCAATCTGGGCCCCGGCGGTTATGACGTGCGGGCCATGCGGCTGTTCGGTCCCGGGCTCGAAAAGAGGTTCCCGGACTTCGCGAAGTACGTGGCCTCCCACCCCGAGTACGGGCTGGGGAAAACGCCGCGGCAGGTCCGTGCCACATACTTCAAGCTGGCTCGGCGACTGGAGAAGAAGCCAGTCGAGGGCGTCGACGGCATGGCCTTCCGTGGTCTCACCTTCGACCGCCTCTACGCCGACGCCAGCATGCCGGCGCTGGCGAAGAGCTGGCAGGCGCTGAACAGCGGTCGGCCCCTGCCAGCGGAACCGCCCTACCCGGGTGTCGAGCAGATCATGTCCGCGCGGTTCGCGGTGATCTGCGGAGACACCACCTGGCCTCGGACAATCAGGGAGTACCAGCGCAACGTCGCCATCGACCGCAAGCGGTACCCCATGCTGGGCGGGTCCTCGGCCAACATCACACCCTGCGCCTACTGGCCCGGCGAGTGGGTCAAGAAGCCCGTGCGGATCAGTGACCATGGGCCGTCGAACGTTCTCATGGTGCAGAACGAGCGCGATCCGGGGACACCCCTTGCCGGAGCACGGCAGATGCGGCGCGCGCTCGGCAAACGCGCCGTGATGGTCACCGCCGACCAAGGCGGTCACGGCGCCTACCCGTTCGGCCGCAACACCTGCGCCAACTCCGCGGTGACGCAGTACCTGACCAGCGGGCAGCGGCCCGCGCGGGATCTGGCCTGCGCTGCCGAGCCCGCCAACTGACCTGGAGGCAACGACGCTCGGAGGAGGGCGGCCCCTGAAGCGGTTGCGCTGGTGACAGCTTCCCTTCAGGGCGCCGCCACACCTCCAGCTCACAGAAGCGGATGGCAGGGTGGCGGGTCCGGCGGGGCGAGTACCAGCTCTCCCCCGGCCCCGCCTCGCCTCGTCTCGCCTTCAGGCCACCGGGCGCCGTGCTGTCACCACACACGCCGCCACCACCTTATTTTAACTGTCTGGTAAGTTAAAATAATGGGAAGACGCAACACGACCTCACAAGCTCGGGTGCTGGCCGCCGCAGAGCAGGTCTTCTACGAGCGTGGCATCGCACGCACGAACATCGATGCCATCGCTCAAGCGGCCAACGTGACCAAGCCGACCGTCTACGCGCACTTCGCCTCCAAGTCCGCGCTTGCCGCCGGCGCGCTGGAAGCGCGACAGCGGCGCATCACCGCCGGCCTCGACGCTCGCCTTGCGGAGGTGCAACCTGGAGCGCCGCGTTTGATCGCTCTCTTCGACTGGCTTGGCTCCTGGTACCAGGACGGCAACGGCCGAGGCTGTGCCTTCCTCAACGCCGCCGCCGAGTCCGCGGCCGACGAGGAGGTGGCCGCTGCCGTACGGGCCGAGAAACTGTGGCTGCTGCGGGCGTTGCGGGAACTGTGCGTGGAGGCCGGGTGCGATCGACCGGACCAGCTCGCCTCCCAGCTGCTCCTACTGATCGACGGAGTTGCCGCTCGGGTCCTCGTGCACGGCAGCGGTGAAGCCGGCGCGGCCACGTCCGCCGCGGCGAACGCCGCCGCAGTCCTCCTCGCGTCTGCCATCGACGGCCATGGCGCGCCCTGACGACCGTCCCGGACAGCGCTCGCTGCGAATCGTGGTCGGTCTGGCGCTGTTCGGGATGAGCCAGGCGCTGCTCGTGAAAGCCCGCCTCGGCACCGACCCGTGGACTGTATTCACACAAGGTCTTGCGAAGGTCATGGAGCTGACCCTCGGTCAGACCACCGTCATCCTGTCGTTGGCTCTACTGCTTCTGTGGGTACCGCTGCGCGAGCGGCCTGGACTCGGAACTGCCGCGAACGCGCTGATGGTTGGCCCGTTCGTGGACCTGGGAATCACCTTGATTCCCGCCCCTGAGCACTGGGGCCCGCGGTTCGCGTTCGTGGCTGTGTCCTTGTCCGGTATCGCTGTGGCGACGGGACTGTACGTCGGAGCCGGCTGGGGTCCCGGGCCCCGCGACGGGCTGATGACCGGGCTCGCGCGCCACGGTATCCCCTTGATCGCGGCCCGCGCCGGCATAGAGATGACCGTGCTGGCCGTCGGCTGGCTGCTCGGCGGCAGCGTGGGCGTGGCCACCATCATCTTCGCCGTCAGCATCGGACCACTGGTCGGCTACGCACTGCCCAGGCTCACACTGCCGTCCACGCCGCGAGGCGACAGCGATCACATCGGCACACACCTGTCCGGCGGTCCACGGTGAAACCTGCCTGCCGCCGGGCGCCCCGCTCGATCACGATGTCATCGCACCTGTCCCGACCGAGCCGCCCTGCCGAACGGCCCGCAGAAAACAAGCCGCCCGGACAGTCCGCATCGGCCCGCGGACAGAGCAGCGGGGGTCGAACACGCCGGAGCTGTTCACCTGCTTGAGGCCCCGTCGTGACGACCAAGTCCGGCGTCGGGTCGAGCGCCACCCCGCTCGGGAGAGGTGCCGTCAGCCGTCGAAGGGCTCGGCGTCCGCCAGGCGCGGGCAACGGTGCCGGCGCCCCTCCCCCGCCCGCTGTGCTCCGTCCCGGCCCCGCCCGTTACGCCACTGTTCATGATCGACGGTACAACTCGGCGACTCGCGCCTCGGTCTGACCGGATGACAGCGCGCACCACGCGCGCCGACACCGGAGAGGCACCTCGCATGCACACGTTCCGCACCCTCGCCGCGGCCGCCGGCACCCTCACGCTCGCCCTCGGCGGCAGCGCCCTAGCGTTGCCGGCCGCGCACGCGGCGGTGTCCACGGCGACCATCGTCCACGAGGACAGCGAACTCTGGTACAAGGCCGCTCCCGGGCAGCGCAACGCGCTGACGGTCGGCGAAGAGATCGAGCGGCGGGGCGAGTCCGACTCGTACTACGTCCTCACCTTCCATGACCGGTACGACATCGCGCTGGACGCGAGCGCGGTGAAGTACAACGAGTGCGCGTACCCGGCGCAGGCCGACCACACCACCGTCCGCTGCGCGGTACACATCCCGGTGAACTCCGACGACTCGGACGACTACGACGTCGACCTCGGCGACCTGGACGACACGGCCACGCTCGGCCCGGACAGCGACGCGTACGCCCGGGTCAGCGGCGGTCCGGGCAATGACGTGCTCCGGGGTTCCGCGTCCGCCATCCTCCACGGCGGCGACGGTGACGACCGGCTCGACGGCGGCGGCGGGCCGTTCGGCTTCGGCTCGTACGGCGACGCCGGGAACGACGTTCTCACCCACTGCGGGCAGGACTGCTTCGGCGGGGCCGGGAACGACTCCCTGACCGGCACCGACGAGGAGAACACCCTGCACGGCGACGACGGCGCCGACATCCTGCACGGCGGTGGCGGCGCCGACGTCCTCTACGGCGGCAAGGGCGACGACACGCTGTACGGCGAGGCGGGCGACGACGTGCTGTGGGGCAACAGCGGCGACGACGTCCTGTGGGGCGGCCCCGGCACCGACAAGCTCTCCGGCGGCCCCGGCCGCAACAAGGTCCACCAGGACTAGCCCCGATGCTGGTGACTTAATGTCCTGTGGTCGTTTCGCGGCGGGCACGGGCGGCGTCACCCTGACTCCCTTGTGGGGGCGTCCGGTCGGGTCCGCCGGGCAGTTGTCGCGGGAGGTGGCGACGCGGGCGGGCTCGGGGCAGGAAGAGGGCCAGGAGCAGGCCGATCGCCATCGCGCTGGTCGCGATCAGGAAGGAGACGCGGAAACCATGCATGGTCGGGACGGTGACGCCGTTCCCATGATGCGCGGTGTCGGCGAGGACCCCGCCTATGACAGCGCTGGAGATCGAGGCGCCGATCGAGCGCATCAAGGTGTTGAGGCCACTGGCCGCGCCTGTCTCCGACGGGGGTACCGAGCCGACGATCAGGGCCGGGAGGGAGGAGTAGGTGAGGCCGATGCCCGCGCCCAGGATCACCACGACGACGAGGCTCTGCCAGGGAGCGCTCATCAGGCCGAGGCCCGCGCCGTAGCCGATCGCGGTGATCACCATGCCGAGGACCAGGGTGGCCTTGGGACCGTGCCGCGCGGACAGCCGGGCGTAGACGGGGGCCACGAACATCATGGTCAGGCCGAGCGGCGCCATGAACAGACCCGCGACCACCATGGACTGGCCGAGGCCGTAGCCGGTGGACTCGGGCAGCTGGAGCAACTGGGGCAGGACCAGCGAGACGACCAGATAGGAGACGCCGACCATGATCGAGGCGAGGTTGGTGAAGAGCACCGCGGGGCGGACCGTGGTGCGCAGGTCCACCAGCGGTGCCTCACGCCGTAGCTCCGTCACGGCCCACAGGACGAGTACGACGGCCGCCGCGGCGAACAGTGCCAGGGTGGTGCCGGAGGTCCAGCCCCAGTCGCCGGCCTTGGTGATCGGCAGCAGGAAGAGGACGAGACCGGCGGACAGCCCGGTCGCACCGAGGACATCGAAGGTGCCCTGCGTGCGGGTCGGGGACTCGGGGACGACGAGGAGGGTGAGGGCGATGCAGAGGACGCCGAGGCCGGCGGCCCCGTAGAAGAGGACGTGCCAGTCGGTGCGCTGGGCGACCAGGGCCGCGGCGGGCAGGGCGAGGCTGCCGCCGACGCCCATGGAGGAGCTCATCAGGGCCATCGCCGAGCCGAGCTTCTCGCGGGGGAGCACGTCGCGCATCAGGCCGATGCCGAGGGGTATCGCGCTCATGGCGAAGCCCTGGAGGGCCCGGCCCGCTGTCATGGTGAGCAGGTCGCTGGTCAGGGCGCTGACCAGCGCGCCGACGACCATCACCATGAGGCTGAGGATCAGCATGCCGCGCTTGCCGTAGAGGTCGCCGAGGCGGCCCATGATCGGCGTGGCGACGGCGCCGGACAGCAGGGTCGAGGTGATGACCCAGGTCGCGTTGCCGGGCTCGGTGCCCAGCAACTGCG
This sequence comes from Streptomyces sp. NPDC058459, assembly GCF_042721685.1. Taxonomy (NCBI): domain Bacteria; kingdom Bacillati; phylum Actinomycetota; class Actinomycetes; order Kitasatosporales; family Streptomycetaceae; genus Streptomyces; species Streptomyces sp. NPDC058459. The sequence goes on from NZ_JBHXLV010000031.1 coordinate 43,257, forward strand.
GCAGATCCTTGATCACCGGGACGAGCAGGGTCTGCATCGCCGCGACCACGATGCCCACGAAGGCGAGCACCGGGACGAGGGCTCCGCTCGCTCTGGACGTAGGCCGGTCGGTCGACGTGTGCGTCATGAGGAACAGCCTCCAGGCCGAGGGGTGGGTGGTTCCGTGC
>NZ_JBHXLV010000032.1:0-43135 GCF_042721685.1 Streptomyces sp. NPDC058459
CGCCTGCGCGGCCCGATCGCCACCTGGGAGTACCGCTTCGAACCGGCCGGCGAGGGCACCCGCGTCACCGAGACCTGGACCGACGACCGCCGCACCTGGCCGGACTTCGCGGCGGGCGTCTTCGACCGGGTCGTCACCTCGGGCCGTACCTTCGCCGACCTCCGGACCCGCGACATCCGCGTCACGCTGCGCGATCTCAAGCGGGAGCTGGAGCGGCAGCACATGAGGTGAGCGGCCGGGGGCGGTCAGCGGCGGTGGGTGTGGTTCTCCGGGTTGTCCTCCGGGGTCTGCCAGCCGACGCCCGCCTGCGCCTGGGGGCCGCGGCGGGCCTCGGCGCCGGGGGGCGGCGTGGAGAGGCGGCGCGAGCGCGACTTCCTGATGCCCAGCAGCACCGCGCCGAGCAGGAGCACGGCGACGATCACGGCGACGGCGAGGATCCAGAGCGCGCCCTTGCTGGACGCGGCAAGGAATTCAGCAGCGATGTTCATGCAGGGCGGGTACCCCGGCACAGGCGGAGAATCCCTCCTCATCCGCCCCGTCAGCCCTCACCGCGCGCCTGACTGGACCGGACGGAGTACCCGATCCGGCAGGAGCGGTTCGCAACCCGTGCTCATGCCCTTCGGATCGCCTGTGTAACTTGGCAATCGTGTGCGTGTTTCCGCTGGTCAGGGGCAATCGGTGGTCAGGAGGTTTTGACAATGGTTCCCTTGGTTCTGGTACTTCTTCTGGCTCTGATCCTCTTCGGCGCGGGCTTCGCCCTGAAAGCGCTGTGGTGGATAGCGGTGATCGTCCTGGTGGTGTGGCTGGTCGGGTTCTTCGTCCGCCCGGCGGGCAGCGGTGGCCGTCGGGGCCGCTGGTACCGCTGGTAGGCGGACGGCGCGCGGACGCCGCTTGACATGACGAAACGAGGGGCTCGGCCTTGGACAGGCCGGGCTCCTCGTCATGTACGGCGGGTTCAGCGGGCGGAGAGGGCCGTCTCCGAGTCCTCGTCGCGCAGCCAGATGGTGCGCTGCGGGAAGGGGATGTCGATGCCGCCGGCGTCCAGCGCGTCCTTCGCCCGGCGGCACAGCTCGCGGGTGACGGCCCACTGCTGGAGCGGCACGGTCTTCACGGCGAGACGGACCACGACACCGTCCGCGTCCAGCGACTGCACACCTCACGCGCCGGGGTCCTCCAGCAGCACGCCGGAGAAGGCCGGGTACTGGCGCAGCGTGCGGCCGGCGTCCTCCAGCACCTGGTAGACGGTGTCGAGGTCGGCGTCGTAGGCGAGGACGGCGCGGGCCCAGTCCTGGCTGTCGTTGCGGACACGCAGAACCTCGCCGTCGCGGATGTGCCGCAGGCCGCCGTTGAGGTCGCGGACGTGGGTGAGGCGCAGGCCGATGCGCTCGACCTCGCCGATCGCCCCGCCGAGTTCGACGGTGTCACCGACGCCGTACTGGTCCTCGACCATGATGAGCAGACCGGAGAGGTAGTCGGCGACCAGGCTCTGGGCGCCGGACCCGATGGCGAGGCCGACCCACACCGGCGCTGGCCGGCAGCGGGCCGAGCGCGATGCCGACCTGGTCGAGGACCATGGCCGTACCGAGCGGGGCCAGCACGATCGCGACGCCGCTGCTGAGCACCGAGCCGATGGTGCGGGCGCGCTGTTCGGCGCTGGGAGGAGCGGGAGCATTCCCGCATCAGGACGGTGGCCCCGCGTCCGGCACGGCGCGGCGGCCGGGACTCGCCCTCGTCGCCGGAGGGCCGCAGGATGTGCTGGACGACGCGGGTGACGGCCCGCCTGGCGACCCGGCGGATCACTCCCAGGACGATGACGATGAGGGCGATGCGCAGCGGCACCTAGACCAGCGCCGTAGTGTGCTCCTCCAGCCAGCCAGCCAGCCAGCCAGGCCGGCCAGGACGCGGCCGGCTGCACGGCTACGGACGCGCCGGGCTGCGGGAAAGGGTGCGGCGCCGGCACAGCAACTCCGTGTTCGGTGGCTTTCTGACTCGTCGGCCGCGTCTACCCTCGAATGCCGAACGCATGATCACCTGAGCTGAGCGGTCGGGCCGGGTCCACGGACGCGTGTTGCCGGTAGGGCCCCTTAGGGTGTCATGTGCCCGTTCCTGGCCGGGCGTTGCTCCGGGCCGCCGTCCTCTCGGCCCGCTGACGCTCCGGCCACGGCGGGTGACCGTCACCCGTCCCTTCGCGCCCCCACCACCCGGCGACCCACTGGAAAAGAGCAGACTCGAGTCATGTTCACCGACACCCCCATCTTCAGCCGTCTGGTAGCCGAGCGCGGCGACGTGCCCGCCGAGGTGCGGGGCGAGGCCGACCGCATACACCGCGACCTGGCCCGGGTGATGCCTCCCGGGACCCGGCTGCCCGCCGCCGCCTCGCACGCGCCCGGCCCGATGGGTCAGCCCGGCGCCCGCTGACGGTCCCCGGTCACGCCACCCTGCGCAGGCGCACCAGCGCGCTCGCGCAGTCGCCGTCCGGCAGGGCGGGGACGGTCAGGCCGAAGCCCATCAGGGTCGCCCCCGACCATTCCGCGGCGGTGTCCTCGTCGCGGTAACGGGCGTCGGGGTCGAGGCCGCGCAGGCGGAGCGCCGGGTGGGCCGGGCCGAAGGAGGCGCTGGGCCGCCACAGCAGCACCACCGTCCGTTCGGCGTCCGGGGCGACGTACTGGACGGCGGTCAGGGCGCCCTCCCCCGGTGCGAGCAGCCGGTACTGGTGTCCGTGCTGCACCAGCGGGCGGATGTCCTTGTAGACCTCGATGAGCCGGGCCGCCTCGGTGAGTTCGGCCGGTGTCCAGCGGTCCAGGTCTCCGCCGATGCCGAGGACGCCCGCCATGGCCGAGTGGAACCGGAAGCCCAGCGGCACCGTGCGTCCGGTCAGCGGGTTGGGGCTGTCGGTGACCCAGGCCGACATGACGCCCGCCGGGTGGATCTGGCTGAACCCGTGCTGGATGGCCAGCCGTTGCACGGCGTCGGTGTTGTCGGAGGCCCACACCTGGTCGGTGCGGGCGAGCATGCCGAGGTCGGTACGGCCGCCGCCGCCCGCGCACGACTCGATCCGCAGGCGCGGGAACGCGGCGCGCAGCCGGTCGAGGACGAGGTGCACCCCGCGCGCGTGCTCGATGTGGACCCGCCGCCCGTCCGGGCCGCCGCCTTGCGCGCCCGCCTCGGTGAAGGACCGGTTGAAGTCCCACTTGAGGAAGTCCACCGCGTTCTCGGCGACGAGCCGGCGCAGCCAGCCGTACGCCCACTCGGTCACCTCGGGGCGGGAGAAGTCCAGTACGAGCTGGTGTCGCAGTTCGGTGGCGGTGCGGCCGGGCAGGTGCAGCACGTACTCGGGGTGTTCGCGGTACAGGTCGCTGTCGCGGTTGGTCATCTCGGGTTCCACCCACAGCCCGAACGCCATGCCCAGCCGGTGCACCTCGTCGGCCAGGGGGCGCAGGCCGCGTGGGAAGCGCCGGGGGTGCGGGGTCCAGTCGCCGAGGCCGGACCGGTCGTCGTCGCGGGTGCCGAACCAGCCGTCGTCCACGACGAACAGCTCAACCCCGAGGTCCGCCGCCCGCCGGGCGAGCCGCAGCTGGCCCTCCTCGGAGGTCTCGAACCCGGTCGCCTCCCACGAGTTGTAGAGGACGGGCCGCAGTTCCCCGGGGTGGGGCAGGACATGGCGCCGGACATGGGCGTGGAAGGCACGGCTGACGGCGCCGAAGCCACCGGTGGTGTGCACGGCCACGCTGACCGGCGTGACGTGCCGCCGGCCGGGGGCCAGGGCGATCTCCGCTCCCTCCTGTCCCTCCCCCACGACGACGCCGACGGCTCCGGCCGCCGTGCGCTGCACGGTGAGGCGCCAACTTCCGCTGGCGGCGAGCGCGGTGGCCCAGACCTCGCCGTGTTCCTCGTCTGCGCCGCCGGTGTCCAGCGCGACCCAGGGGGCCGCCTGATGACTGGTGTGGCCGCGTCTGCTGGTCAGCGTGGTCTCGCCCACGGCGACCTCGGTACGGGCGAGCCGGTTCTCGTCGGACCAGCCGCCGTGCACGGCCGACATCCGCCAGCCGTGCCGCCGGGGCAGCGGCCAGTGGGCGGCGGCGTGGCGCACGAGGAGCAGCGGGTCCGCGTCGCCGGTGTGCTCGAACTCCGTCCAGCGCTCGATGACGTCGCCGCCGGGCGGCACCCGGTAGTGCGTCTCCCACGCCAGCGGCCGCACCCGGTCCCGCAGCGAGACCACCACGTGCCCCGCGCGTTCGACCCGGACGCCGGTCACCTCGGGCTCGACGGGACTGTGCCCGTCGGCGAAGCGGACCTCCAGCGCGGGCACCCCGAAGCGGGCGCCGCCCTCGACGGGATACTCCTCCACCCCGTCGAGGGGTCCGGCGAAGCTGTTGTCGTGCTCGGCCGGCACGGGCAGCGCCGCCGCGTCCTCCAGGGGCAGTCGCGCACCCCAGTGGACGTGCAGCACGGCACCCCGTGCGCGGTCCACCCGCAGGACGTAGCAGGTGGCCTCGGTGTGCAGGACGACGGTGCCACTGGGCTCGTCGTACTCCACGGGCGGCGTCATGGGCGGCTCTCCTCGCTCGGCGTCACTCGTGTTCGCGGACGACGACGACTCCCCCGGCGGGGACCAGGGCGCCGGAGTCGGTGACCTGGGCGTCCAGCAGGCCGGTGCCCCGGACCGGGACCGTCATGTCGTCGGCGGTGTGGTTGATCAGGAACAGATAGCTGCCCCGCTCACCCGTGCGGCGTATCGCCTCGACCCCCTCGGGGGCGACGGGGAGCACGCCCGCCTCGTCGGCCAGGGTCCGCATCAGCTCGCGCAGGGTGGGGGCGGAGGGGCGGGTGGCGACGTACCGGGCGGTGCCCCGGCCGTGTTCGTGGCGGGTGACGGCGGGGCCTCCGGCGGCCGGGCCGCCCTCGGGCGTGTCCGCGAAGCGCAGTACGGCGGAGCAGCCGCGCGGCTCGACGCGTTCGGCCCAGTCCTGCGCGAGGGTGCCGTCGTCGAGCAGGGCGCTCTCGCCGGCCCTGAGCGGCAGGTACTCGTCGACGCGCAGCCCGAGTACGTCGCGCAGGGCGCCGGGGTAGCCGCCGGGGCGTATCCGGTCCTGGGTGTCGGCCACCCCGCTGAAGCAGCCGACCGCCAGGTGGCCGCCCTGGCGGACGTAAGCGTCGAGGCCGGCGGCGTCCCGGTCGGAGAGGAGGTAGAGGTTCGGGGCGACGACGGCGCGGTAGGGCGTCAGGTCGGCGCCGGGCGGGACCACGTCGCAGGTGAGGTTGAGCGACCAGAGGGCCGCGTACCAGTCCTGGACCAGGTCCGGGTAGCGCAGCCCGCCGGAGGGGCGGGCCTGGAGTTCCAGGGCCCACCAGGCGGGCCAGTCGAAGAGAAGGGCGACCTCGCCGCGCACCCGGGTGCCGGAGACCTCGGCGAGGGCGGACAGCTCGGCGCCCAGGGCGCGGACCTCACGCCAGATCCGGCTGTCGGTGCCGGCGTGCGGGAGCATCGCGGAGTGCCACTTCTCGGCGCCGGCCGTGGACTGCCGCCACTGGAAGAACATGATGCCGTCGGCGCCCCTGGCCAGGTGGGTGAGGCTGTTGCGGCGCAGTTCGCCGGGCCGTTTCGCCACGTTGACGGGCTGCCAGTTGACGGCGGAGGTCGAGTGCTCCATGAGCAGCCAGGGGTCGCCGCCGGCCATGCCCCGGGCCAGGTCGGCGTTGAGGGAGAGGCCGATGTGGCCCTCCGGGTCGGCGGCGGTGAGGTAGTGGTCGACGGAGACGAGGTCGCACTCGGGGGCGAAGGCGTACCCGTCGACCTTCTTCTCCAGGGTGCCCATGAGGTTGGTGGTGACGGGGATACCGGGGGCGAGCCGCCGGAGCAGGGCGGTCTCCGCGCGGTGCCGGGCGAGCAGGGCGTCGGAGGAGAAGCGGCGGTAGTCGAGTTCCTGTCCCGGGTTGCGGAAGGCGGTGGTGTCCCGGGGCGGTTCGATCTCGTCCCAGTCGCCGTACCGCTGGCTCCAGAAGTCCGTGCCCCAGGCCGAGTTGAGGGCGTCCAGGGTGGTGTAGCGGTCCCGCAGCCAGGTACGGAAGGCGGCCGCGCTGGTGTCGCAGTGGCAGAGGGCGTTGTGGTTGCCCCACTCGTTGTGGACGTGCCAGAGCGCGACGGCGGGATGACCGGCGTAGCGGGTGGCCAGCGCGGTGACGAGGGCGTCGGCCGCCTCGGCGTAGGCCGGGCTGCTGGGACAGAAGACCTGCCTGCTGCCGTGGGTGAGCCGGGTGCCGGCGGCGGTGACCGGCAGGGCGTCGGGGTGCAGCCTGGTGAACCAGGGCGGCGGGGCGGCGGTCGGGGTGGCGAGGTCGACGGCGATGCCGTGGGCGTGCAGCAGGTCGAGCACCTCGTCCAGCAGCTCCCAGTCGTACACACCGGGGCGCGGTTCGAGGCGGGACCAGGAGAACACCCCCACGGTCACGAGGTTGACGCCGGCCTCCCGCATGAGGCGGACGTCCTCCCGCCACACCTCGCGCGGCCACTGCTCGGGGTTGTAGTCGCCGCCGTAACCGATGCCGCCGAGGCGGTGGTTGAGGGCGGTGATGGGGTGGCTCATGACTTGACCGCCCCGGCGGAGAGTCCGGCGCGCCAGTAGCGCTGGAGGAGGAGGAAGGTGAGCACGATGGGCACGACGGAAACCAGGGCTCCCACGAGGGTGAGGGTCTGCAGGACGGGCAGGCGACTGGTCTGCGTCTGCCAGGTGAACAGGCCGAGGGTGACGGGGTAGAGGTCGTCGTCCTGGAGCATGACCAGAGGCAGCAGGAAGTTGTTCCAGATGACGACGAACTGGAAGAGGAACACGGTCACCAGCGCGGGCGACATCATGCGCAGCCCGATGCCGGTGAAGATGCGCAGCTCTCCGGCGCCGTCCATCCGGGCGGCCTCGATCACCTCGTCCGGTACGGACGCGGCGGCGAAGACCCGGGACAGATAGACGCCGAAGGGGCTGACGATGCTCGGCAGGAACACCGACCAGAAGGTGTTGGTGGCGTCCACCTCGGCGAACAGCAGGAACAGCGGCAGCGCGAGGGCGGTGGCCGGTACGAGGACGCCGCCGAGGATCACGGAGAACAGCAGCTCGCGCCCCCGGAACTGGTACTTGGCCAGGGCGTACCCGGCGGCGGCCGACAGCACGGTGGCGACGGCGGCTCCCGCGCCCGCGTACAGCAGGCTGTTGAGGAGCCAGCGCACGAAGACGCCGTCCTGCTGCTGGAAGAGCGCGGCCAGGTTGTCGCCGAGGTGCCAGTGCGCGGGCCGCAGTCCGGGGCTGTCGACCAGATCGCCCTGGCTCTTGGTCGCGGAGACCACGAGCCAGTACACCGGGAGCAGCATGTAGCAGGCGGCCAGGGTCATGAAGGCGACGGCGGCCGCCGTGGACACGCGGCCGGTGCGGGCCCCGTTGGTCGCGTGGGCGCCGTCGGTACGGGTGAGCAGGCTCATCCCTGCCTCCTGGTGGTGAGGCGCAGGAACGCGAAGGACAGTGCGAAGGTGACCGTGGCGAGCAGTACGGAGAGCGCGGCGGCCCCGCCGTAGTCGTCGCCGGCGGTGAGGGAGTAGGCGGCGAGGTTGGGGGTGTAGGTGCTGGTGACGCTGGTGGAGATGGACCGGAACACCGCGGGCTCGGTGAAGAGTTGCAGGGTGCCGATGATGGAGAACACGCCGGTGAGGACGAGTGCCGGGCGGATCAGCGGGACCTTGATGCGCAGTGCGATGGTCCAGCCGCCGGCCCCGTCGACGCGGGCCGCCTCCTCGACGTCCCCGGGCAGCGCCTGGAGCGCGGAGTACAGGATGAGCATGTTGTAGCCGGTGTAGGTCCAGGTGACGACGTTGCCGATGGACCAGAGCACGAGGTGCGGTCCCAGCAGGTCGGCCCGGATGCCGGCCGACTCCAGCAGGGAGGTGATCGGGGACAGCCTCGGGTCGTACAGCCCGGCCCACATCAGCGCGGCGACGACGCCCGGAATGCCGTAAGGGACGAAGTACACCAGCCGGAAGAAGCGCTTCAGCCGGGCCACGGCCGAGTCCAGCAGGAGGGCGAGGACGAGGGAGAACAGCAGCATCACCGGGATCTGGACGAGGGCGAACAGGCCGACCCTCAGGATGCTGTCGGTGAAGAACGGCTCCCGTACGACATCGGCGTACTGCTCGAAGCCGGAGAACACCGAGTGGGTACGGCCGAAGGTGCCGCCGGTGCGCGCGGTCTTGTGCAGGCTCTGCCAGAAGGCGTAGCCGACCGGCAGCAGGGTGAACAGGACGAAGGGGACGAAGAAGGGGCCGAGGAAGGCGTAGGGGGCGAGGGACCGGCGGGCCGGCGTGCGCCGGTCAGCGCGTGACATCGAGCGACTGCTTGCGCAGGGATTCCGTGCTGTCGGCGGCGGTCCGCTTCAGTACGTCGCCGAGGGTGCCCTTGCCGCCGGCGACGTCCGAGGTGCCGTCGCTGAGGAAGCGGTAGGTGTCGGTCATCGTGGGACCCCAGGTGAAGTTCGTGTCCACCCCGGCGGACGCCTGCTTGAAGACGTCGAACACCTTCTGGTCGCCGTAGAAGGCGACGGGCTTCTGCAGGGCGGGCAGGTCCAGTCCGGCCTTGGCCGCCGGGTAGAGGCCGCCGGACCGGTTGAGGATCTCCAGGGCCTTCGGGTCGGTGTTGAGCCAGAGCGCGAACTTGGCCGCCTCGGCGGGGTGCTTGCTGCCGGAGAGGACCGCGGTGGTGGAACCGCCCCAGTTTCCGGCGCGGTTGTCGCCCTCCTGCCACTGCGGCATGGGGGCCACCGCCCACTTGCCCGCCGTGGACGCGGCGTTGTCGCGGATGGTGCTGTAGCCCCAGGCGGCACTGACCCAGGTGACGACCTCGCCGGAGTTCCACGCCTTGTACAGCGCGGGCGAGAAGCCCTGGAGGTCGGTGGCGACCAGCTTGTCGTCGATGAGCTTCTGCCAGTAGTCCGCCACCTTGCGGCTCTCCGGCCGGTCGACGGTGACCTTCCAGGCGTCGCCCTTGCGCTCGAACATGGTGGCCTTGTTCTGCCACAGCAGGCCGGTGAACCAGTTCGGGTCGGTCTGGGAGAAGTGGGTGATGTACTTGCCCGCCTTCTTCAGGACGCGCGCGTCGGCCGCGTACTCCGCCCAGGTGGTGGGGGCCTTGAGGTGGAGCTTGTCGAAGATGTCCTTGCGGTAGTACAGGGCCATCGGGCCGGTGTCCTGGGGTACCGCCCAGACGCCGTCCTTGCCGTCCGCGCCGAAGCCGACCTGGGACCAGGTCCAGTCGACGAACTTGTTCTGCGACTCGGCGACCTGGGGACAGGACTCGATGTTCTTCAGACCGCCCTTGAGGCGGAAGCTGGCCAGGGAGTCGTACTCGATCTGACCGAGGTCGGGAGCCTTGCCGGCCTTCAGCGCGTTGGACATGTTCTGGTAGGTGCCGGCGTTGCCCGCCGGGGTCGTACGCAGCTTGACCTGCACGTCGGGGTGCTCGGTGTTCCAGACGCGCACGGCCTGGTCCATGCCGGGCACCCAGGACCAGTACTGCAGGGTGACCTTGCCGGATGCGGGCTTGCAGGAGGAGTCGGCCGCACCGTCGTCCTCACCGCCCCCGCCTCCACAGCCGGCCACCGTCGTGAGTGCCAGGACAGCCGCACCGGCCAGGCATCGTCTTGCGGTGGACATCCGAAGGGACATCGCCATGAGGGTGCTCCTTGCGCTGAGGGTCGAGCTCCGGGGACGTAGTGGGCGCAACCTTCACAACAGGAATCCACAAAAGTCAACAGGCTTGCAAGAATTGACCGAAACCGAGACCGGTCCGTGAGCATGTGATTTCCCCGGAAGAAGCCCGCTGACCTGCAAGTTCCCTGCCCCTTACGGCAGTCGGTGCCACGAGGCGGAATCGATTACGCATCACGGCCCGCCGGCCCGCTTCGGGGCACCGGGGCTCAGACAGAGGCGCGGGCGACGAGGTCCGCCTTGACCCATATCGTGCGGTGGGCGACGCGGCCGCCCAGCCGCTCGCGGAGCAGCTGGGCGGCGGCCCGGCCGACGTCCTCGGCGGGGTAGCGGATGGTGGTGAGCCGGGGCCGGACCAGGGAGGCGAAGGCGGCGTCGTCGTGGCCGATCAGGGCGACCTCGCCGGGGATGTCGATGCCCAGTTCATGCGCCTTGTCCAGGGCGCCGACCGCGATCACGTCGTTGGCGCAGAACACCGCGTCGGGCCGGTAGCGGCGGCGCATCAGTTCGGCGAAGCCCTCCGCCCCGGCCTCCCGGGTATGCTCACCGCGCACCACGAGTTCGCCGGGCAGCGCGGTGCCGTACTGACGGGCGAGCGCACGGAGCATTTCCAGCCGGGGGTCGCCGCCGGTGGCGTCCCGGGGGCCTGCGATCATCGCGATACGGCGGCGGCGCGCGGCGGTCACCAGCTCCAGTGCCTGCCGGGTCGCGGCACGCGCGTCGGGAGCCACCTGGTCGACGGCGCCGAAGGGCACGTCCGCGCTGACCACGGCGGGTATGCCCGCGTCGGCCAGCACCCCCAGGTCCTTCGGCAGCAGTCGGAACGGGGTGATCACCACCCCGGTGAAGCGCTGCTGCACCGCCTCGGCGAGCAGGGCCCGCTCCTCCTCGCGGCGGGCCTGGGTGTCGCACACGACGACATGCAGGCCGAGTCCGCGCAGTTCCTCCTGGAGGGTGGCCGCGAGCTGGGCGAAGAACGGGTTGGCGATGTCCGGCACGATCAGCGCGACCAGGCTGGAACGCCCCGTGCGCAGGCTGCGGGCAGCCGTGTTGACGACGAACCCCAGCTCGGCGACGGCCGCCTCGACGACCGTACGGGTCTCGGGGGCGACGGCGCGCTTGCCGGACAGCACGTACGACACCGTGGCGGAGGAGACCCCGGCCGCACGGGCGACGTCCGCCATGGTGACCCGCTCCCGCACCGCTCACGCCCCTTCCGCGCGCTCACCCTACTTCACCGGCCGTGCAGGGCCGAGGTGCCGGAATCAGGGTGCGAACGGTCCGTCAGCCGACGGCGTCCAGGAAGCGGATTCTCCAGGCCCTGCCCCTGGGGCCGTCGCCGCTCCCGGCCCTTCAGCGCTCCCCGGCGAGTTCGTGGTTGAGGGTCTGGAGGAACTCGGCGACGGTCTCCAGCTGTTCCGGGGTGAAGCGGCGGCGGGCCGCCTCCGCGCCCCGGGCGAGGGGGCTGAAGTACTCGCGGGCCAGCGTGCGCGCGCCGGGATGGTAGTGCAGGTGCACCACCCTGCGGTCGGCGCTGTCGCGGACCCGGCCGATGTGGCCGGCGCGCTCCAGACGGTCCAGGCACGCGGTGACGGCGCCCGAGGTGAGGTCGAGGCGTTCGCGCAGGCGGGAGGGGGTCATGGGCTCGCCGTCCAGGGCGGAGGCGTCCATGATCGCGGCGAGGGCGTGGATGTCCGTAGCGTGGAGGCCGTGCGCCTGGGCAAACGCGTGAGCGATGCGGTTGATCTCGCTGTTCAAGGTCCGCAGGAGGACGGCGTACCCCTGGAGGTCGCTGGGAGGACGCTCCTCCGGGCGTTCGTGCTGCATGAGCGCAAGGATATGATCTCCAGATCCCTCGATCATTGAGATACTCGATTACTGAGATATTTGATACTGAGCTACTTGACCGCTGAGGTAATCGGTCACTGAGATACCTTCGGATCGAGCTACTTGCCCGGCATCCCGCCCACTCCTCCTGGGGAGCGCATGAACTCCGTAAGACGACCGGTCCGCTGGCTGGTCCCCCTCGTCCTCGTGCTCGTCTGGCTCGGCCTGGGCGGAGCCTTCGGCTCCTACGCGGGCAAGCTCGGCGAGGTGTCGACCAACGACCAGACCGCGTTCCTGCCCCGCAGCGCCGAGTCCACCAAGGCAGTCGCCCTCCAGAAGGAGTTCGAGCGGCAGGAGACCCTGCCGGCCGTGGTGGTGTGGACCGGGAAGGACGGCGGCCGGATCACCCCGGCCCAGCGTGCGGCGGCCACCCGGGCACTCGAATCGCTCGCCGGCACCGAGGGCGTGGTGGGCCGGCCCTCTCCGGCCCTGCCGTCCAAGGACGGGTCGGCGCTGGAGGGTGTCGTCCCGCTCAGTCCCGAGCTGGGCGACCGGGTCACCGATGTGGTGGACCGGGTCGAGCGGACGGCGGCGGGCGTCGACGGCACACGCGCCCAGGTCGCCGGACCGGCCGCCACCCAGGCCGACCTGACCCACGCCTTCGGCGGCATCGACGGCATCCTGCTGGGCGTGGCGCTGGCGGCGGTGCTGGTCATCCTGCTGCTGGTGTACCGCAGTGTGCTGCTGCCGTTCGTCGTCATCCTCAGCTCGGTGTTCGCGCTCGGCATCGCCTGCGCGATCGTCTACGTCCTCGCCGACCACGGGGTGGTCCGGGTCGACGGCCAGGTGCAGGGCATCCTGTCGATCCTGGTGATCGGCGCGGCCACCGACTATGCTCTGCTGCTCACCTCCCGGTTCCGCGAGGAGCTGGCGCGGGGTGCCGCGCGGGCGGAGGCGGCCTGGGGCGCGCTGCGCAGCTCGTTCGGCGCCATCACCGCCAGTGCCGCCACGGTGGCGCTCGGCCTGCTCGCGCTCCTGCTCAGCGACCTGACGAACAATCGCGCGCTGGGTCCGGTGGGCGCGATCGGCATCGGGTGCGCGGTGCTCTCGACGCTCACCTTCCTGCCCGCCGTGCTCGCCCTGCTGGGTCACGCCGCGTTCTGGCCGGCCAAGCCCCGCCCGGCGGACGTGGAGACGGGCGGCCACGGCGTCTGGCGCCGGGTCGCGCACCGGGTCGACGGCAGCCCCCGGAAGGTGTGGCTGGCGACCTGTGCCGTGCTCGTGGTGGGCGCGGCGTTCTTCCCGGCGCTCCACTCCAAGGGTGTCCCGCTGGACGAGCTGTTCGTCAACGACGCCCCGTCCGTGTCCGCGCAGCAGACGCTCGGTGAGCACTTCCCCGGCGGCTCCGGGCAGCCCGTGGTCGTCATCGCGGACGCGGCGAAGCGCGCGGACGTGACGGCGGCCGCGGCGAAGACGCCCGGTGTCGCCTCGGCGGCCGCGCTGAGCGCGACCGGCCGGCCGGGCGGCGCCCCGCGTGTGGTGGACGGCCGGGTACGGATCGACGCGACCCTGACCGACGCGCCCGACAGCGACGCCGCCAAGCAGACCGTGCAGCGGCTGCGCGACCGGCTGCACACGATCGACCCCGGCTCGCTGGTGGGCGGTTACAGCGCCCAGCAGTACGACACCCAGCGCACCGCCGAGCACGACCGGAACCTGATCGTCCCCGTCGTCCTGCTGATCATCCTGGTGATCCTCATCGCCCTGCTGCGCAGCCTGCTGCTGCCGGTGCTGCTGGTGGCGACGGTCGCGCTCAACTACCTGGCCACGCTGGGCATCGCGGGCCTGGTCTTCCGGCACGGCTTCGGCTTCTCGGGCACGGACGCGTCGGTGCCGCTGTACGGGTTCGTGTTCCTGGTCGCGCTCGGGGTGGACTACAACATCTTCCTGATGTCCCGGGTCCGCGAGGAGACCGTCCGCCACGGCACCCGTGAGGGCATCCTGCGCGGCCTGATCGCCACGGGCGGCGTCATCACCTCGGCCGGTGTGGTCCTCGCGGCGACGTTCGCCGCGCTGATCGTGATCCCGCTGGCGTTCCTCGTCCAGCTCGCCTTCATCGTGGCCTTCGGCGTCCTCATGGACACCCTCGTCGTCCGCTCCCTCCTGGTCCCGGCCCTGGTCCGCGACATCGGCCCGGCGGTGTGGTGGCCGAGCAAGCTGTCCCACGAGCGGGACACCCCGCGGGAGCGGGACTCGGCCGGGGACGGGGAGCCGGTCGAGCAGCGGCAGTAGCCCTCCCCACACGAGACCGCCGCACCCCGGGTGCGGCGGTCTCCACTTACGCCGGCCTCAGGCGCCGGCGCAGGAGACAGAACTCGTTGCCCTCCGGGTCGGCCAGGACGTGCCAGTTCTCCTCGCCGGTCTGGCCGATGTCGACCGGGCGGGCGCCGAGGGCGAGCAGGCGTTCCAGCTCGGCGTCCTGGTCGCGGTCGGTGGCGTTGACGTCGATGTGCAGCCGGAGTTTTCCGGAGCGGGGCGCAGCGCTGGGGCTGAGGACGAGGGTGGGCTGGGGGCCGCCGAAGCCGGCGCCGGGCGGCCCGATCTCGATACTGCCGTCCGCCTCGCGGCCGAGCTCCACATAGCCGAGCACCTCGCTCCAGAAGGCGGCGAGCCGCTCGGGGGCGGCGACGTCGATGACCAGCTCACTGATGCGGCATGCCATGCGCGTCAGTGTACGGAGAACGGGCGAATCCGGTGCGGCGGAGGCGGCCCCACCGTGCCGTACCGGGGAGCCTTTCGGCATGACCCTCACCGCATACATCGACACGACGCGTCCGGTGGCCACGCTCATCAACGTGTTCACCGTGACGCCGGACCGCCAGGTCGAGCTGATCGAGCTACTCTCCCGCGCCACGGAGGAGACGATGAAGCACCGGCCCGGCTTCATCTGCGCCAACTTCCACGCCTCCCTGGACGGCGAGAGCGTCATCAACTACGCCCAGTGGGAGACCGAGGAGCACTACCGCTCGATGCTGGCCGACCCCGAGGCCAGGGTGCACATGGACAAGGCGGCCACCATCGCCAGCCACGTCCAGCCCCGCCTCTTCCGCGTGGAGTCGGTCCACGTGAGCTGACGGTCCCCGGCTCGGGTTCTCCTCAAGTCCCTTGGCAGCACCGGTCCATGAGCGCCAGGATCGACTCCATGACGGGACTCACGGGACTCAGCAGGGGCCGGGCCTTCGTGCTGCCGCTCAAGGACTCGGACGCGATTCTGGCGGCGGTGCGCGGGGCGCTGGCGGACGCGCCGCCGGAGGAGCGGCCGGGGCTGGAACGGGCCGTCGCTCTCGTGGAGTCCACCGCCGCCGCGTCCGAGGACGCGCTGTGCGCCCGCTGGGTCCGCGCCCGGCTGGCCGACAGCGGTTTCACCGGTGACATCGCCTCGATGGCCGCCCTGCGGGCCCTGCGCAAGGCCGAGCCGGCCCTCGGCCTGCTGACGGCGGTGGAACTCCAGAAGAAGGCGGTGGCTCACCCGGAGTGAAGTCCGGCCCCCAGTCCGAGTTCCCGCTCCCCCAGCGGGGCGAAGAACCGCTCCACGCCGGAGACCTCCGCCAGGGTGGCGGGTGACCAGCGCGGCGAGCGGTCCTTGTCGATGATCTGGGCGCGGACCCCTTCCACGAGGTCGGGGGTGGCCAGGGCCGCGCAGGAGACGCGGTACTCCTGGTCGAGGACCTCCTCCAGGGAGCCGAGCCGGCGGGCGCGGCGGAGGGCGGCCAGGGTGACCTTCAGAGCGGTGGGTGACCTGGTCAGCAGGGTGTCGGCGGCCGCCTGCGCCTCGGGCGAGCCGTGCTCCCGCAGCCGGTCGATGATCTCCTCGACCGTGCCGGCGGCGTAGCAGGAGTCGATCCACCCCCGCCGGTCGGCCAGTTCGCCGTCCGGTGCCGGACGGGCGTGGCGGGCGAGCGCCTCCTCCACCGGGAGCGCGTCGAGATCGGCCACCAGGTCCGGAAGGGCCGCGGACGGTACGTGGTGGTCGGCCAGTCCGCACAGCAGCGCGTCGCCCGCGCCGGTCTGCGCGCCGGTGAGGGCGAGGTGGGTGCCCAGCTCGCCGGGAGCCCGCGACAGCAGGTAGGTGCCGCCCACGTCCGGGACGAAGCCGATGCCGGTCTCGGGCATGGCGATCCGGGACCGCTCGGTGACGACCCGGACGCTGCCGTGGGCCGAGATGCCGACACCGCCGCCCATCACGATGCCGTCCATGACGGCCACGTACGGCTTGGGATAGCGGGCGATGCGGGCGTTCAGCCGGTACTCGTCCCGCCAGAACTCCGCCGAGGCGGTGCCGTCGCCGTCGCGGGCGTCGTCGTGGACGGCGCGGATGTCGCCGCCCGCGCACAGCCCGCGTTCCCCCGCCCCGGTGACGACCACCGTCCTCACGGCCGGGTCCCGCTCCCACTCGGTGAGCGCTTCGTCGATGAGCCGGACCATGGTGTGGTTGAGGGCGTTGAGCGCCCGGGGCCGGTTCAGCGTGAGGTGGCCGGCCCGGCCGGTGGTGCGCACCCGTACGGGAGAGTCGGCGCCGGTCATCCGGTCGCCTCCGCGGGGCCGTGGGCCACGATGACGCGCATGATCTCGTCGGTTCCTTCCGGGTCCGGTGGACGAGCGGGACACAGACGATCTTGCCTCCGCGAGCACCTCCGACGACACCCCCAGGCTTTGGTGGAATATTCAACGACCGCAGAACGCTCCAGCCCGCGAAGGAGGTCTCAGATGGACATCGAGTACTACGACCACGGCACCGCCGCCGAGCGCTGGGAGCGGGCGGGGATGTTCTTCGACGCCAAGGAGTACGCGAACGCCGCGCGCGTCCTTACCGGGCTGGTCGACGAGGTCCCGGAGCAGACCGCGCCCCGGCTGCTGCTGGCCCGCGCCTACTACCACTCCGCCCAGCTGAACCGCGCCGAGGCGGAGCTGCGGATCATCGTGGAGCGGGACCCGGTGGAGCACTATGCCCGGCTGATGCTGGGCCGCACGCTGGAGCGCCAGTCCCGCGCCGAGGAGGCCGCGCCGCATCTGCGGATCGCCGGCGCCCTCGCGGGTGACTTCCCGCAGGATTGAGCACTGGGGGGCGCGCCGTATGAACAGCCGGTTTCGCACCGGCCGTTGGTGCGGCGCGCCCCTCCTCCGCGCGGGCCGGCGTGGCATCCTGGCGCGATGACACCTGTCAGTGATCACGCCCTGGCCGAGCGGGTGGCCGAACTCCTCGCGGCGGGCGGCCCGTTGCCCATCGTCGCGGCCGGGCATCCGGTGCTGCGCCGCCCGGCCGAGCCGTACGACGGCCAGCTCGCGTCCGGGCTGCTCGCCCGTTTCGTCCAGGCCCTGCGCGACACCATGCGCGCGGCCCCCGGTGTCGGGCTCGCCGCGCCGCAGGTCGGGGTGGGCCTGCGGCTCGCCGTGATCGAGGACCCGGCACCGGTGCCGGAGGAGATCGCGGTGGTCCGGGGCCGGGTGCCGCAGCCGTTCCGGGTGCTGGTCAATCCCGTGTACGAGGCGGAGGGCACCGAGGGCGCGTCCTTCTTCGAGGGCTGCCTGAGCGTGCCCGGCTGGCAAGCCGTGGTGACGCGGCACGCGCGGGTGCGGCTGCGCGGGCAGGACGAGCACGGGCGGGAGCTGGACGAGGTGGTCGCCGGGTGGCCCGCCCGGATCGTGCAGCACGAGACGGACCACCTGAACGGCACCCTGTACCTCGACCGCGCCGAACTCCGCTCGCTGTCGACCAACGAGGCGGTGGCGGCCCGCTGGGCGCAGCCGTCACCGGAGGCCGCCGCCGGGGCACTGGGCTTCGAACTCCCTTGACCAGCGACTCAGTTGTCCCGGTAGGCCTCCAGCAGCCGCAGCCACACCTCGCTGAGCGTCGGGTACGGCGGCACCACGTGCCACAGCCGGTCCAGCGGCACCTGTCCGGCGACGGCGACGGTCGCCGACTGGACGAGTTCGCCGACGCCCGGACCGACGAAGGTGACCCCGCGCAGGATCTCCTCGCCCAGGTCGACCACCATGCGGGCACGCCCCCTGTAGCCGTCCCCGTACAGGCTCGCCCCCGCGACGGAGCCGAAGTCGACGTCGACCGCGCGGACCCGGTGCCCGGCCTGCTCGGCCTCCGCGAGGGAGAGCCCCACGGCGGCGGCCTCGGGGTCCGTGAAGACGACCTGGGGTACGGCGTGGTGGTCGGCGGTGGCCGTATGGGGTCCCCAGGGCGTGTCGTCCACCGGGTCGCCCGAGGCGCGGGCCACGATGGCGGCGCCCGCGATCCGGGCCTGGTACTTGCCCTGGTGGGTGAGCAGGGCCCGGTGGTTGACGTCACCGGCCGCGTACAGCCAGTCGGTGCCGGGGACCTGGAGGGTGTCGTCCACTTCCAGCCAGGAACCGGGTTCGAGGCCGACGGTGCCGAGGCCGATGTCGTCGGTCCTCGGGGCGCGCCCGGTGGCGAACAGGATCTCGTCGGCCTCGACGCGCTCACCGGAGCCGGTGACGGCCACGACAGTGCCGTTCTCGCGGCTGACGGACTCCACCGAGGTGCCGGTGCGCACGTCCACGCCCGCCTCGCCGAGCGCCTGCGCGACCAGTTCCCCGGCGAACGGCTCCATCCGGCTGAGCAGGCCCTTGCCCCGCACCAGCAGGGTGACCCGGGAGCCGAGCGCCTGCCAGGCGGTGGCCATCTCGGTGGCGACGACACCGCCGCCGACCACGATCAGCCGGCCAGGCACCGTCTGCGCGCTGGTCGCCTCCCGGCTGGTCCACGGCCGTACCTCGTCCAGTCCGGGCAGGTCGGGGAGCTGGGCGCGGCTGCCGGTTGCCACGACGACCGCCTGCCGGGCGGTGAGGGTGGTGACCGTGCCGTCCTCGCCGGTCACCGTGACCGTACGGGGTCCGGCGAGACGGCCGTGCCCCCGGTACAGGGCGATGCCGACGCCGTCCAGCCACGCGGCCTGGCCGTCGTCCTTCCAGTGGGAGGTGAAGTCGTCGCGGCGGGCGAGCACAGCCCCGGCGTCGAGGGGGCCTTGGTTCGCGGGGGCGAGGCCGGGGAGCCGGCGGGCGTCGGCCTGGGCGAGGACCGGCCTGAGCAGCGCCTTGCTGGGCATACAGGCCCAGTAGGAGCACTCGCCGCCCACCAGCTCGCTCTCCACGATCGCGGTGCTGAGCCCGGCCGCCTGGGTCCGGTCGGCGGCGTTCTCCCCTACGGGCCCGGCCCCGAGCACCACGACGTCGTACGCGATGGTTTCCGTTTCCGTCATGCGGCCAGTGTGGTGGGTGGGCGTCCCTGGGGCCACACACATGATCCGGAAGCGCGGGAATGCCGAAAGGTTTCCCGGCGGGGAAGCTGTAGGGGACCGATGCGGGGAAGACGGGGCACCGAGGCCCGGAATAGCCACTCTGCCGGGCATGTTTCCCCCGGTGGCACTGCCTCCACACCAGGAAGAGGGATCACACCATGAGCGGCACCATGGAGCTGACCAAGGAGAACTTCGACCAGACGGTGGCGGACAACGAGTTCGTACTCATCGACTTCTGGGCCGACTGGTGCGGACCGTGCAAGCAGTTCGCGCCGGTGTACGCGAAGGCCGCCGAGGCGAACCCGGATCTGGTGTTCGCCAAGGTGGACACCGAGGCCCAGCCGGAGCTGGCGCAGGCGTTCGGCATCCAGTCGATCCCGACGCTGATGATCGTCCGCGACCAGGTGGCGATCTTCGCGCAGCCGGGCGCGCTGCCCGAGTCCGCGCTCACGGACGTCATCGACCAGGCCCGCAAGCTGGACATGAACGAGGTCCGCAAGGACATCGCGGCCCAGGAGGGCCAGGGGCAGGGTCAACAGCCCGGCGGCGAGTGAGTCAGCTCGACGCCCGGTGGATCAGGGTGGCGTGCAGCACGGTGCGGACCTCGGGTCCGGCGCCGGGGTGGCGTACGGCGTGGTCGACCAGTTGGGCGAGATCGCGGCCGGAGGGCAGTTCGATGCGGACGGTGCTGAGCCGGGGTCGGAGCAGGCGGCCGAGCATCAGGTCGTCGGCGCCGACCACGGCGATGTCCTCCGGTACGCGCAGCCCCGCGTCCTCCAGGGCGCGCATCAGGAGCATCGCGTACTCGTCGTTGTAGGCGAAGACAGCGTCGAGGTTCAACTCGGGCAGCCGGGCGGCCAGTTCACCGGCCGCCCGTTCGGTGTACGCGAGGGGGAGTGCGGTCACGGCCGCGCCGGTGCCGGTGAGGGCGCGGCGGACGCCCGCGAGGCGGGGGTGGGAGAAGACCTCCAGGCCGGGTTCCTCGGGGAGGATCACGCCGATGCGGCGGCGCCCCCGTTCGTACAGATGGGTGGCCGCACGGTGGCCGACGATGGTGTGGTCCATCAGCAGGGCGTGCGCGCCCTCGACGCGGGCGGGTCCGAGGGTCACCACGGCGCGGGCTCCGGCCCGCTTGAGCACCTCTACACCGCGCGGACCGAGCCCGGAGCCGGGGACCAGGACGGCGACGGGGCGTAACTCGGCCCATGAGCGGGCGACTTCGTCGCCCTCGCCGACGGCGCCGTGCTGGACGACCGTGTAGTCGAGCCGGCCGAGCGCGGCCTGGAGTTCGCCCAGGAAGCGGTGGTAGAGGGGGCCCGTCGGCACGGTGGGGGCGGGCATCAGGACCATACGGCTGTGTCCGGCGCGCAGGGTGCGGGCGGCCGCGTGGGGCACGTAGCCGAGTTCGCGGGCGGCGGCGTGGACGCGGCGGCGCGTGGGCTCGCTGATCCGTACGGCGTCGGTGTCGTTGAGGACGTAGGACACGGTCGCGCGCGACACGCCGGCCAGGCGGGCGACATCGGCGCTCGTGGGCGTGTTCGGTAGCTGCACCATGACAGGGCGCATCTTGGCAGAGGCGCGCGGAGCGGGTGCGGGCGGGGCGAGGTCGTACAGGGCTGGACGACCGAGGGGTGCGCATGAGGACGTGCGAACACGTTCGTCACGAACTTGTTCGCATCGAATGTGTTCGTTACTGTCTCTGCCATGACCCCACCCACCGGCTCCCGCAGGGAGCGACCCGCCAAGTCCGCCCTCACCCGGGAGGGCATCGTGGCCGCCGCACTGGCGATCCTGCGCGCCGAGGGGCTGCGCAAGGTCACCATGCGGCGGCTGGCGCGGGAACTCGACACCGGCCCCGCCTCGCTCTACGTCTACGTCCGCAGCGCCGACGAACTGCACGCGGCCGTCCTGGACGAACTGCTCGGCACGCTCCCGCCCGTCCCCGCCGAGGGCACCTGGCGGCAGCGTCTGGAGCAGGTGCTGACGTCCTGTACGGCGATGCTGCTGGCCCACGCCGAACTGGCGCGCTCCGCGCTGACCGCGCGGCCGAGCGGACCGCACTACCTCCACCTGATCGAGACCCTGCTCGGGCTGCTCGCCGAGGGCGGGGTGCCCCGCGACCGCGCGGCCTGGGGCGTCGACCTGCTGCTCCAGCACGCCACCGCGACCGCCGCCGAGCACGCCGGGGAGGAACCGGCGGACGACTGGCGGACCCTGGCCGGCGTCCTGCGCGAGGTGTCCGGGAAGACCCACCCGCACATCGCGGACAGCACCCCTGTGCTGCTCTCGGGCACCCCGGAGAACCGGCTGTCGTGGGCCTTCCAGACCCTGATCAACGGCATCGAGCGGACCGCCGTACCCGAATGAGCCACCAGGAGGCTGCCATGTCCGGCCCTGTTCCCCCACTCCCCCACCACCCGACAGCCGTCGTCGGCGCCGGGCTCGGCGGACTCACGCTCGCGCGGGTGCTGTACGCGCACGGTGTCGAGGCTGCGGTGTTCGACCTCGACCCCTCGCCGGCCGCGCGCACCCAGGGCGGGATGCTCGACATCCATGACGACACCGGGCAGGAGGCGCTGCGCGCGGCCGGGCTGCACGAGGCGTTCCTCGCACGGGTCCACGTGGGCGGTCAGGCCACCCGGGTCCTCGACCGGCACGCGGCGGTGCACTGGTCGCACGCGGACGACGGCACGGGCGGCCGCCCCGAGATCGACCGGGGCGAACTGCGGTCGCTGCTGCTGGAGGCGCTGCCCGAGGGCATGATCCGCTGGGGCGCGAAGGTGACCGGCGCGCGGGCGCGGGCCGGCGGCCGGCACGAGGTGACGCTCGCGGACGGCACCGCCTTCACCACCGACCTGCTGGTGGGCGCGGACGGCGCCTGGTCGCGGGTGCGGCCGCTGGTGTCGGACGCGGTGCCCGCCTACACCGGGATGTCGTTCATCGAGGCCGACCTGCACGACGCCGGCACGCGGCACCCGGCGAGCGCGGAGGTGGTCGGCGACGGGATGCTGTTCGCGCTCGGCGCCGGACGCGGCTTCCTGGCCCACCGGGAGCCGGACGGCAGCCTGCATGTGTACGCCGCCGTGCGGGCGCCGGAGGAGTGGCTCGACGGCCTCGGCCTCACCGACGCCGAGGGAGCGGCGGACGCGGTGCTCAAGGAGTTCGACGGCTGGCACGAGAGCCTGCGGGCCCTGGTCGCGGACGCCGACGGGCCCCTCATCCCGCGCCGCGTCCACGCCCTCCCGGTCGGCCACCGCTGGCTCCGCACCCCGGGCGTCACCCTCCTCGGCGACGCGGCCCACCTGATGTCACCCTTCGCGGGCGAGGGCGCCAACCTGGCACTGATCGACGGGGCCGACCTGGCCCTGGCCCTGCTCGCCCACCCCGGCGACACCGAGACCGCGCTCAGCGCCTACGAGGAGCGGATGTTCCCGCGCGCCGAGCACTCGGCCACCGACTCGGCCCTCATGGGCGGGACACTGTTCCAGCCGGACGCGCCGGAGCGTCTGTCGGCGATGTTCGCGGGGCACGAACCGCGGGCGGAGCAGCCGCGAGCGGCGCGGCCGTGATCCGGTCGGCCAGGTCGCACCAGCCCGCCTCCAGCCGTGCCATCGGCATGCCGAGCTGGCGGCTCAGATGGTGGATGAGGGCGGGGTCGAGGTAGGCCAGCAGGACCGGGGCGAGGAGTTCGCAGTCCTCGCCGGGCAGCAGTTGGCGCAGCAGGACCAGCAGGTGGGCGCGCATGGCCTGGGTGGAGGGGTGGAGGTGGCGGCGGGTGGGCTCGGGAAGCGCGGCCAGCTGCAGGTCGAGCTGGTCGGCGCACAGGTGGAGCACGGCGACACCGAAGGCGTGCAGCCGCTCGCGCGGGGGTGCGCCGGGGCCCAGCGGGGGCGGGCCGGCGAGGAAGTCGGCCTGGAGCCGCGCGGAGGAGTGGTCCAGCAGGGCGGTGAGCAGTCCGGTGCGGTCGCCGAAGCGACGGAAGACGGTGCCCTTGCCGACCTTCGCCGCCGCGGCGACGGCCTCCATGGTCACCCCGGCCACCCCGTGTTCGGCGATCAGCCGGGTGGCGGCCTCCAGCAGCCGGGCCCGGTTGCGGGCGGCGTCCGCGCGCAGGCACGGCTCGTCGGGGCCGGTGCCGACCTCCAGCAGCTGGATCGTGTCGACGGGCTCCTGGGGCTTCGGGCAGGGCGGCAGAGCGCTGGACATGACGACAGCGTAAAGCATCGGGAAGAAACTGGACCCCGGTCCGTTTAGGGTGGTAGAAATCTAAACGGACCCCGGTCCGGATCGTGTCCCATGTGTTTCACCACCCCTTGGAGTACCTCATGTCCGTCCGCATCCTCGCGCTCGTCGGCAGCCTCCGCGCCGGTTCGCACAACCGTCAGCTCGCCGAGGCGGCCGCCAAGCTCGCCCCCGAGGGCGCCGAGGTCGTGCTCTACGAGGGCCTGGCCGACGTTCCGTTCTACAACGAGGACATCGACGTCGAGGGCCAGGTCCCGGCCACCGCCGCCGAGCTGCGCGCCGCCGCCCAGGCCGCCGACGCGTTCCTCCTGTTCTCCCCCGAGTACAACGGCACGATCCCGGCCGTCCTCAAGAACGCCATCGACTGGCTGTCCCGCCCGTACGGCGCCGGCGCCTTCGGCGGCAAGCCCGTCGCCGTCATCGGCACCGCCTTCGGCCAGTTCGGCGGCGTGTGGGCGCAGGACGAGACCCGCAAGGCCGTGGGCATCGCGGGCGGCAAGGTGATCGAGGACATCAAGCTCTCCATCCCCGGCTCCCTGACCCGCTTCGCCGAGACCCACCCGTCCGACGACACCGAGGTCGCCGCCCAGCTGACCGAGGTCGTCACCCGCCTCCACGGCAACGTCGGCGACATCCTCGCCGCCTGATCAGCCGGTACGCCCGAGGGCCGGAGTCCGCACGGGACCCCGGCCCTCGAGGCGTGCGCGCAGACCTACTTCGCGAACGCGTCCACACCCGTCAGCTCCGCCGACAGCGTCCACAGGCGGGCCGCCTGCCCGGGGTCGGTGGCCCAGTCCTTGACACCGCCCCGGGTGCCGTCCTCGGGGGCGGGCTCGGCGACGTCGCAGTCCTCCAGGTACAGGCCGCCGAGGCCGTCGAGCCGGGGTGAGGTAGCCGCCCAGACCTGGGTGGCCGCGCCCTGCTCCGGGGTCTTGAAGCCGGCCGGGTTCAGCGGGTTGCCCCGCTCGTCGATCCAGCCGCGCTCGACCATCTCCTTCTTCGGCAGGTGCCGCTGGAGCGGGGTCATGATGCCGCCGGGGTGGAGCGAGAAGGCGCGGACACCGGCGTCCCGGCCCAGCGTGTCCAGGTGGCGGGCGAACAGCGCGTTGGCCGTCTTGGCCTGGCCGTACGCCTGCCACTTGTCGTACCCCTCGGTCCACTGGACGTCGTCCCAGCGGACCGGCGAGAGGTGGTGGCCGCGCGAGGACACCGAGACGACGCGGGCGCCGTCCCCGGAGGCGAGCGCCGGCCAGAGGCGGCCCGCGAGGGCGTGGTGGCCGAGGTGGTTGGTGGCGAACTGCGCCTCCCAGCCCGGCCCGACCCGGGTCTCCGGGCAGGCCATGATCCCGGCGTTGCCGATGAGCAGGTCGATGGTGCGCCCGGACCCCAGGAACCGTTCGGCGAAGCCGCGCACGCTGTCGAGGTCGCCGAGGTCCAGCTCGTCCACCTCGACGTAGTCGATCCCGGCCAGCGCCTGACGGGCCGCGTCGGGACGCCGGGCCGGGACGACCACCTGGGCGCCGGCCGCGGCCAGCGCGCGGGTGGTCTCCAGGCCGAGCCCCGAGTAGCCGCCGGTGACGACCGCCAGCTTGCCCGTGAGGTCGATGCCCCGCAGGACCTCCTCGGCGGTGCTCTCCGCGCCGAACCCCGAACCGATTCTGTGCTGTGCAGGAGTGCTCATGACCGGAACGCTACGAATTGGAGTTCCCTATAGGTCAAGCCCGGCACGGGGACGCGCCGACGACCTGCGCGGCGGCGCCCGCGCACCGATGCTGAAGAGGTGAGCCGCCCGCGAGGGAGGGAAGGGGCACGACCATGACCATGGACCCGCCTCCGTTCGACCCGGAACTCGCCGCCGTTCTGGAGCAGCTCAAGGAGCTGATGGAGCCGGGGCTGACCCCGGACGGGATCGAGGCGGCCCGCGAGGACGCCGCGATGGAGGTGTTCGGCTCGCTGGACCTCACCATGGACGGCGCCTTCGAGGTCGAGGACCGGGAGGTGCCGGGTCCGCCGGGCGCACCGGACGTGTCCCTGTACCTCTGCCGCCCCGCCGGCACCCGGCCCGGCGCCCGCTTGCCGGTGATCTACTACGTGCACGGCGGCGGCATGATCCTCGGCACCAACCGCGCGGGCGTGGACGCGGCCCTTGCCCTCGCGCTGGACGTGGGCGGCGCGGTGGTCGTCTCCGTGGAGTACCGGCTCGCCCCCGAGCATCCGCATCCGGCGCCGGTGGAGGACGTGTACGCCGGGCTGCTGTGGACGGCGGAGCACGCCGGGGAGCTGGGCGGCGACCCGGAGCGGATCGTCCTGGCGGGCGCCAGCGCGGGCGGCGGGCTGGCGGCCGCCGTCGCCCTGCTGCTGCGGGACCGCCAAGGCCCGCCCGTGTTCGGCCAGTTGCTGCGGTACCCGATGCTGGACGACCGCAACGACACCCCCTCCAGCCATCAGCTGGCGGGCACCGGCGTCTGGGACCGCACCGCCAACGAGACCGGCTGGAACGCCCTGCTGGGTGAGCGCCGGGGCGGACCGGACGTCTCCCCCTACGCCGCCCCGGCCCGCGCCACGGATCTGTCCGGGCTGCCCCCGGCCTTCCTCGACGTGGGCTCGGCGGAGACGTTCCGGGACGAGGTGGTGGAGTACGCGTCCCGGCTCTGGCGGTGCGGCGGAGTGGCCGAACTCCACGTCTGGCCGGGCGGGTTCCACGGCTTCGACGCCCTCGCGCCCGGGGCGGCGATCTCGAAGGCGGCCCGCGCGGCCGAACTGGGCTGGCTGGAACGGCTGCTCGCCGTCGGCAAGGCGTAAACCCCGAGATCCGAGCGGCTGTTGGCCGACCATTAGGGTGCACGGCGTGAGCACCTACAGCGATGAGAACGTTCCCGGCCGCTTCGGCCCCCACGCCACCACCGAGGCCGACCCGCGCCGGGTCGGCCCGGTGCGCACCGAGTACACGCCCAAGCGCGACGGCGACCCCGATCCCGGCGAGATCGTCTGGACCTGGGTGCCGTTCGAGGAGAACGACGGCCGGGGCAAGGACCGCCCGGTGCTGGTCGTGGCCAGGGAGGACACCGGGACCTTCCTCGCCGTCCAGCTGTCCAGCAAGGAGCACGACGGTGAGCGGGACTGGGTGGCGATAGGCCAGGGCCCGTGGGACCGCACCGGCCGCGACTCCTGGGTGTCCGTGGAACGGGTGCTGCGGCTGCACGACGACGGTATGCGCCGGGAGGCGTGCGCGCTGGACCGGATGCGGTTCAACCTCGTCCGGCAGCGGCTCTACGAGCGCTACGGCTGGACCTGACCCCAGCCGGGCCGCGCCTTGTACTCACCTGGTCGGAGCAGACCCGCCCGGACCGCCCCCGAGCCCTCCTGAGCCGCCCGGACCGCCACCGGCCGGCACCCCGCCGGCATCACCCCCGCCGTGCCCCCACGCGCGCCGGGGGTGATGCTGGTGGGGTGCCGCGAAAGCGCCCGGAACCGGTCACCCGATTCGGGAGGAAACGCGCGAGGAGACGGAGATGAACGACCCCGGACGTCCCACAGGGCGCTCTTGTGCGATGCGGTGCGAGGGACTTGGGTGGAACGCGTCTCAGCCCGGCACACCCTCGGCCGGGCTCCGTCGGCACGATGGAAACCCAGGAGAATCCCGACATGTCTGACGCCACGAGCGGTGACTGTACGGAGCACCACTGCACGAAGCACGACTGCGCCCGGCACCGCACCGAGGTCACCGAGGCCGAGGTGGACGCCCTGATCCGGGGCATCTGCTTCAAGACCGGCCCGCCTTCCACCCTCGGGGTGGAGGTGGAGTGGCTGGTCCGGGACCCGGAGCGGCCGTGGCTCACCGTATCGCCCGAACGGCTCGAAGCGGCCCACGCGGCCGTGCGCACCCTCACCCTGGACTCGCCGCTCACGGTCGAGCCCGGCGGGCAGCTGGAGCTGAGCTCCCGGCCCGCCGCATCCCTGACGGAGTGCGTCACCTCCGTCTCCGCCGACCTGGCCGCCGTCCGTACGGTGCTCGCCGGGCACGGCCTGGCCCTCGTCGGAGTGGGCCACGATCCCTGGCAGGAGCCCGGCCGCTTCCTGCGCGAACCCCGCTACGACGCCATGGAGGCGTGCCTGGACCGCACCGGCCCGGCCGGGCGGCACATGATGCGCGCGTCGGCGTCGGTGCAGGTCTGCGTGGACGCCGGGTACGAGGAGCCGGGCCCGCTGGGGTACGAGCGGCGCTGGTGGCTGGCGCACCAGCTGGGCGCGGTCCTGGTGGCCGCGTTCGCCAACTCCCCGCTGGTGGGACGGCGGCCCACGGGCTGGCGCTCCACCCGGCAGCGGCACTGGATGGAGATAGGTGCCGGCCGGGCCGGCGCTCCCCCGACCGACGGCGAACCACGGGCCGACTGGGCCCGGCACGTGCTGGACTCGCCCGTGATGTGTATCCGCCGCGACGAGGGCCCCTGGGACGTGCCGGAGGGGCTGACCTTCCGCGCGTGGACCCGGTCGCGGTCCCCGCGCCCGCCCACCCGCGCGGATCTCGACTACCACCTGACCACGCTGTTCCCGCCGGTCAGGCCGCGCGGCCATCTGGAGCTGCGGATGATCGACGCGCAGCCCGGTGACGACGGCTGGATCGTGCCGCTCGCGGTGACGGCGGCCCTCTTCGACGATCCGGAGGCGGCCGAGGCCGCGCACCGGGCGGTGAAGCCGCTGACGGAACGCGCGCTGGACCGGCCCGCCCCGCACAACCCGCTCTGGTCGGACGCCGCCCGGCTCGGGCTCGCCGACCCGGAGCTGCGGGAGGCCGCGACCGCCTGCTTCACGGCGGCGCTCACGGCGCTGCCCCGCCTCGGTGCCACGCCCGAGGTGTCGGACGCCGTGGCGGGGTACCTGGACCGTTACGTCCTGCGGGGCCGCTGCCCGGCCGACGACCTGCTGGCCGGCGCCCGCGCCACGGACCCGCGCGCCCACGCGAGGAAGGACATGCGCTCATGACCGCCCAGGAGAGCGGGACGACGGCGGCCGGCACCGAGACGCTGCGGGAGCGGCTGCTCGCCTCGCTGGTCACCGCCCGCGCCCGCACCACACTGCTGACCAGCTGTGTCGAGGACCCGGACCTCGCCGCCCAGCACTCCCCGCTGATGTCGCCCCTGGTCTGGGACCTCGCGCACATCGGCAACCAGGAGGAGCTGTGGCTGCTGCGGAACGTCGGCGGCCGGGAGGCGATGCGGCCCGAGATAGACGGGCTGTACGACGCCTTCGAGCACCCGCGCTCCGCACGCCCCTCGCTGCCGCTGCTGCCGCCCGAGGAGGCGCGGAAGTACGCGGCCGAGGTGCGCGGGCGGGCGCTGGACCTGCTGGAGGGCACGGACTTCGAGGGCGGCGGCCGGCTGACCGAGGCCGGCTTCGCCTTCGGGATGATCGCCCAGCACGAACAGCAGCACGACGAGACGATGCTGATAACCCATCAGCTCCGCACCGGCCCGGCCGCCCTGACCGCACCCGGCCACGGACCGGTCCCGCCGTACCCCGGCCCGGCCGAAGTCCTGGTGCCCGGCGGCCCGTTCACCATGGGCACCTCCACCGAGCCCTGGGCGCTGGACAACGAGCGCCCGGCGCATGTGAGGGAGGTGGCGCCGTACTGGATCGACACGGTGCCGGTGACGAACGCTGCCTACCAGGCGTTCATCGCGGACGGCGGCTACGAAACCGAGCGCTGGTGGACCCCGGAGGGCTGGGCACACGTACGGGCCGACTCCCTGACCGCGCCGCTGTACTGGCGCCGGGACGGGGACCAGTGGCTGCGGCGGCGCTTCGGGGTCACGGAGGTGGTGCCGCCCGAGGAGCCGGTGCTGCACGTGTGCTGGTACGAGGCGGACGCGTACGCCCGCTGGGCCGGCCGCAGGCTGCCCACCGAGGCGGAGTGGGAGAAGGCCGCCCGGCACGACCCGGCGACGGGCCGCTCGACGCGCTACCCGTGGGGCGACGCCGAGCCGGGCCCGGAGCACGCCAACCTGGGTCAGCGGCACCTCTCCCCCGCCCCCGTGGGCAGTTACCCGGCCGGTGAATCTCCGCTCGGCGTCCGTCAGTTGATCGGGGACGTGTGGGAGTGGACATCGAGCGACCTCGAACCGTACCCGGGGTTCGCCGCGTTCCCGTACCGGGAGTACTCGGAGGTGTTCTTCGGGCCGGAGTACAAGATCATGCGGGGTGGTTCGTTCGCCGTGGACGCGGTGGCCTGCCGGGGTACGTTCCGCAACTGGGACTATCCGGTCCGGCGGCAGATCTTCGCCGGGTTCCGCACCGCACGCTCCGAGTCCGCCTGATGTGCCGCCATCTGGCCTACCTCGGCCCCGAGCAGCCGCTGAAGCACCTGCTGCTGGACCCGCCGCACAGCCTGTACCGCCAGTCCTGGGCACCCCGGCGGCAGCGCAACGGCACGGTGAACGCGGACGGCTTCGGGGTCGGCTGGTACGCGGACGGCGACCCGGTACCGGCCCGCTACCGGCGCTCCGGGCCGATCTGGGCGGACCAGTCGCTGCTGGACCTCGGCCGCGTGGTGCGCTCGGGCGCTGTCCTCGCGGCCGTGCGGGACGCCACCCTGACGGGCGCGGACGCGGAGGCCGCGGCGGCGCCGTTCGCCTCCGGCGGGTGGCTGTTCAGCCACAACGGGGCGGTGGCCGGCTGGCCCGACTCGGCCGCGCCGCTGGTATCGCTGCTGCCGCCGGTCGATGTGCTGTCGCTCCAGGCGCGCACCGACTCGGCGTTCGTCTGGGCGCTGGTCCTGCACCGGCTCAGGTCGGGCGAGGCGCCGGAACACGCCCTCGCCGCGACGGTCCGCCAGTTGGCGGAGGCCGCGCCCGCCTCCCGTCTCAACCTCCTGCTGACGGACGGCGCCACCATCACCGCGACCGCCTGGGGCGACAGCCTCTGGTACCGCGCGGAACCGGGACGCGCCGTGGTCGTCGCCTCCGAGCCGTACGACGACGAGCCGCTGTGGCGGGAGGTCCCCGACCGCACCGTGGTCACCGCGAGCCGCGCCGAGGTGCGGCTCGACCCCGTCGAGGACCTCGTGTCCCCATCGAAGGAGCACCGCACGTGAGCCTGCACGTCACCCGCACCCTCCCCGAGGACACCACCGACGCCGCGCTGCGCGCCGACGTCCTCGACGGCCTCACCGCCGACCCCAAGACGCTGCCGCCGAAGTGGTTCTACGACGCGCGCGGCAGCGAGCTGTTCGAGCGGATCACCGAGCTGCCCGAGTACTACCCGACCCGCGCCGAGCGGGAGATCCTCCAGACCCGCTCCGGTGAGATCGCCGCCGCCAGCGGCGCCCGCACCCTGATCGAGCTGGGCTCGGGCTCGTCGGCCAAGACCCGCCATCTCATCGACGCGCTGACCTCGCTGGAGGCCTACATCCCGGTCGACGTCAGCGAGAGCGCGCTGGTGCGGGCGGGGCAGGCGCTCACCGAGGAGCGGCCGGGGCTGGCGGTGCACGCGCTGATCGCGGACTTCACCGCGCCCATGACGCTGCCCGGGACGCCCGGTCCCCGGCTGGTCGCCTTCCTCGGCGGCACGCTGGGCAACCTGCTGCCCGCGGAGCGGTCCGCCTTCCTGGCCACTGTGCGCGCGATGCTGGCGCCGGGCGACGGGCTGCTGCTCGGCACCGACCTGGTGAAGGACGAGGCGGTGCTCGTCCGGGCCTATGACGACGCGTCCGGGGTGACGGCCGCGTTCAACAAGAACGTGCTCAGCGTGGTCGACCGCGAGCTGGGCGCCGACTTCGACCCGGACACCTTCGACCATGTGGCCCGCTGGGACCCGGAGCGGGAGTGGATCGAAATGCGGCTGCGCTCGCGCACCGCGCAGACGGTGAAGATCCCGGCGCTCGGCATGGCCGTGGACTTCGCGGCCGGCGAAGAGCTGCGCACCGAGGTCTCGGCCAAGTTCCGGCGGGAGGGCGTGGACGCCGAACTGGAGCAGGCAGGGCTGGAGTTGACCCACTGGTGGACCGACTCCGAGGACCGCTTCGCGCTGTCGCTCAGCGTGGCGCGCTGAGGCACAGGTGCCGCGTCACCGCCCGACGGACGTCGTCTCGCGCGCCGGGCGGGGATGCGGCACGGTGGATTACGGCGCGACGAACCGGCCGTGTCGGGGCAGCCGGGCGCCGTCATCCTGCCGTACGGCGAAGAGGAGCACCCGCCCATGTCGAACCACACCTACCGGGTCAGCGAGATCGTCGGCACCTCCAACGACGGTGTCGACCAGGCCATCCGCAACGCCATCGGCCGTGCCGACCAGACCCTGCGCAACCTGGACTGGTTCGAGGTCACCCAGGTCCGGGGGCAGATCGAGAACGGGCGGATCGAGAAGTACCAGGTGTGCCTGAAGGTGGGCTTCCGCCTGGAGGACGTCTGACGTCCGCCGGGCGTTCAAGATGCGAAGCGGAGCCGGGCCGGTGACCCTGGGAGGGGAAGCCTCAAGCGACCAGGAGGGCTGCCATGTCCTTTATGGACAAGATCAAGGGAATGCTCAAGGGTCACGAAGACATGACCGACAAGGGCATCGACAGGGGTGGCGACTACCTCGACCAGCGGACCGGCAACAAGCACCAGTCCCAGGTCGACACCGCTCAGGACAAGCTGAGGGACCAGTTCGGCTCCCAGCAGCACCGCGACAATCCGCCGCAGTCCTAGACCCTCGCGGAATTCCATCACGCCCGCGTCCGCGCCCGGTTCGGAGCAACTCCGAGCCGGGCGCGGCCGTGCGGGCACCCACGGTGCGCCGTGTCCGAGCACAGCAGACGGGGCCGGGGATGAGCACCACTCCCGGCCCCGCCCGTCCGCCCCCTTCGGCGAACGTCTGCTGAGGCTGCTACCGCTTGCCCGCCTTGCGGGTGGCGCGCAGCCACTCCTTGTTCATGCCGGTGATGGAGAACAGCGGGATGCCCTTGGGGCAGGCGGTGGCGCATTCGCCGGCCAGGGTGCAGCCGCCGAAGCCCTCCACGTCCATCTGGGCCACCATGTCCAGCACCCGGGTCTCCCGCTCGGGGGCGCCCTGCGGGAGGACGTTCAGGTGGTTGACCTTGGCCGAGGTGAACAGCATCGCGGCACCGTTGGGACAGGCCGCCACGCAGGCCCCGCAGCCGATGCACTCCGCGTGCTCGAAGGCGAAGTCGGCGTCGGGCTTGGGCACCAGCGTCGCGTGCGCCTCCGGGGCGGCACCCGTGGGAGCGGTGACGTAGCCGCCGGCCTGGATGATCCGGTCGAAGGCGGAGCGGTCCACCACCAGGTCCTTGATCACTGGGAAGGCGGCGGCCCGCCAGGGCTCGATGTCGATGGTGTCGCCGTCGCGGAAGGACCGCATGTGCAACTGGCAGGTGGTGGTGCGCTCGGGGCCGTGGGCGTCGCCGTTGATGACGAGGCTGCACGCCCCGCAGATGCCCTCGCGGCAGTCGTGGTCGAAGGCGACGGGGTCCTCGCCCTCCACGATGAGCCGTTCGTTGAGCACGTCCAGCATCTCCAGGAAGGACATGTCGGGCGAGATGTCGTCCACCTCGTAGGTGGACATGGCGCCGTCGGTGTCGGCGTTCCGCTGGCGCCAGACGCGCAGGGTGAGCCTCATGCGTAGCTCCGCTGGGTGGGGTGGACGTACTCGAAGACCAGGTCTTCCTTGTGCAGGACGGGGGCCTCGCCGGTGGCGGTGAACTCCCAGGCGGCCGCGTAGGAGAACTCGTCGTCCCGGCGGGCCGCCTCGCCCTCCGGGGTCTGGGACTCCTCGCGGAAGTGGCCGCCGCAGGACTCGGCGCGGTGCAGGGCGTCGAGGCACATCAGCTCGGCCAGTTCGAGGTAGTCGACGATACGGTTCGCCTTCTCCAGCGACTGGTTGAACTCCTCGCCGGTGCCGGGCACCTTGATGCGGCGCCAGAACTCCTCGCGGATACGGGGGATCTCGGCGAGCGCCTTGCGCAGGCCCTCGGCGTTGCGGGCCATGCCGCAGAACTCCCACATCAGTTCGCCTAGTTCGCGGTGGAAGGAGTCGGCGGTGCGGTCGCCGTCGACAGCGAGGAGCAGGTCGACCCGGTCCGCGGTCTCGGCCAGCACCTCCCGCACCTCGGGGTGTTCGTCGGTCAGCGGCTCCTGGTGCGGGTGGCGGGCCAGGTAGTCGTTGAGGGTGGCCGGCAGCACGAAGTAGCCGTCGGCCAGGCCCTGCATCAGCGCGGAGGCACCGAGCCGGTTGGCGCCGTGGTCGGAGAAGTTGGCCTCACCGATGGCGAAGAGACCGGGGACGGTGGTCTGGAGGTCGTAGTCGACCCAGAGACCGCCCATCGTGTAGTGCACGGCGGGGTAGATCCGCATCGGCACCTCGTACGGGTCCTCGTCGGTGATCCGCTGGTACATGTCGAAGAGGTTGCCGTACCTTGCCTCGACCGCCGCCCGGCCCATGCGGGCGATGGCGTCGGCGAAGTCCAGGTAGACGCCCTGGCCGCCGGGTCCGACACCGCGCCCCTCGTCGCAGACGTTCTTGGCGGCGCGGGAGGCGATGTCGCGCGGCACCAGGTTGCCGAAGGAGGGGTAGATCCGCTCCAGGTAGTAGTCGCGCTCGTCCTCGGGGATCTCCTTGGCCGGACGGGTGTCGCCCGCCGCCCTGGGCACCCAGATACGGCCGTCGTTGCGCAGCGACTCGCTCATCAGCGTCAGCTTGGCCTGGTGGTCGCCGGTGCGCGGGATGCAGGTGGGGTGGATCTGGGTGAAGCAGGGGTTGGCGAACAGCGCGCCGCGCCGGTGCGCCCGCCAGATGGCGGTGGCGTTGGAGTTCATGGCGTTGGTCGACAGGTAGAAGACGTTGCCGTAGCCACCGCTCGCCAGCACCACCGCGTCCGCGAAGTAGGTGTCGATCTTCCCGGTGATCAGGTCGCGGGCGACGATGCCGCGCGCCCGGCCGTCGACCACGATCAGGTCGAGCATCTCGGTGCGCGGGTGCATCTCCACGTTCCCGGCCGCGATCTGCCGGGACAGCGCCTGGTAGGCGCCGAGCAGCAACTGCTGGCCGGTCTGGCCGCGGGCGTAGAAGGTGCGCTGGACCTGGACGCCGCCGAAGGAACGGGTGTCCAGCAGACCGCCGTACTCACGGGCGAAGGGCACGCCCTGCGCCACGCACTGGTCGATGATCTCCACCGAGACCTGCGCCAGCCGGTGCACGTTGGACTCCCGGGCGCGGAAGTCGCCGCCCTTGACGGTGTCGTAGAACAGCCGGTGCACGGAGTCGCCGTCGTTGCGGTAGTTCTTCGCCGCGTTGATACCGCCCTGCGCGGCGATGGAGTGGGCGCGGCGCGGGGAGTCCTGGTAGCAGAACTGGACGACGTGGTAGCCCTGTTCGGCGAGCGTGGCGCCCGCCGAGCCGCCCGCGAGGCCGGTGCCGACCACGATCACGGTGTGCTTGCGCCGGTTGGCCGGGTTGACCAGTTGGGCCTCGAAGCGGCGGGTGTCCCAGCGCTCCCGGACCGGACCTGCGGGGGCCTTGGTGTCGGCGACCGGTTCGCCGGTCGAGTAGTCGGTGTAGGTCATGGGTCAGCTCACCACTCCGGTCATGACACCCACGGGTACGGCGATGAAACCGGCCGTGAGCAGCAGTGCGAGGACATTGGCAGCGGTCTTCAGCACCCGGTCGCGGGCGCGGCTGCCGGCGCCGAGGGTCTGGGCGGCGCTCCAGAAGCCGTGCCGGATGTGCAGGCCGAGGGCGAGCATCGCCACGATGTAGATGACATTGCCGTACCAGGTGGAGAAGGTGTCCACCACGTTCTGGTACGGGTGGCCCTCCTGGAAGCCGCCGGAGTGCACGGTGCCGGTGGTCAGGTCGAGGAGGTGCCAGACGATGAAGAGGCCGAGGATGACGCCGCCCCAGCGCATGGTCCGGGTGGCGTAGCTCGTCCGTGCCTTCTTGTGCGCGTAACGGCTGGGCCGGGCCTTGATGTCGCGGCGGCTGAGCTGGTACGCGGCGGTGGCGTGGGCGACCACGGCGACGACCAGGACGACCCGGATGATCCAGAGCGTCCACTCGTAGTGCATGAACGGCTCGCCGACCGTGCGCAGCCAGTGGGCGTAACCGTTGAAGTCGCCGGCCCCGAAGTAGATCTTCAGGTTTCCGATCATGTGCGCGACCAGGTACAGCAGCATCACGATGCCGCTGACAGCCATCACGGTCTTCTTGCCGACGGAGCTGTCCCAGATCGAGCGCGCCATGGACGGTCGGTCCGTCCGCGTTGCCAGAGCCATGAACAGGACATTACGGCTTCGTCGCCGATCGGTCCAAGACATGGTTCGGCTGGTTTCCATAGGCCCTCGCTATTCTGGAGGGATGCAGTTCCAGCAGCTCCAGTACTTCGTGGCCGTGGCCGAGACCCGGCACTTCACCCGTGCCGCCGAGCGGGTCCATGTGGCGCAGCCCTCGCTGTCCCAGCAGATCCGGGCGCTGGAGCGGGAACTGGGCGCGGAGCTGTTCGTGCGGGCGCGGGGCAACATCGCGCTGACCGACGCGGGCGAGGCGCTGCTGCCGCTGGCCCGGCGCATCCTGGCGGACGCGGACACCGCCCGGCACGAGGTGCAGGAACTGGTGCAGCTGCGGCGCGGCCGGGTCCGGCTGGGGGCGACGCCGAGCCTCTGCACGGGGCTGCTGCCGGACGTGCTGCGGGCCTTCCACGACCGGTATCCGGGCATCCAGCTGCTGGTCCAGGAGAGCGGTTCGCGGGATCTGGTGCGGGAGCTGGGGCGCGGGGCGCTCGACCTCGCCCTGGTCGTGCTGCCGCTCCCCGCGCCGTCGCCCGCGCTGACCACGGTGGAGCTGCTGCGGGAGGACCTGGTGGTGGTGTCCTCGCCGGAGGCGCCGGCCCCCGGCGGGGGGCGGCGGGCCGTGGAGATCGCCGATCTCGAGGGCGAGCGGCTGGTGATGTTCCGGTACGGGTACGACCTGCGGGAGCTGACGGTCGCGGCGTGTCGCGCCGCCGGGTTCGAGCCGGAGTTCGCTGTCGAGGGGGGTGAGATGGACGCGGTCCTCGGGTTCGTGCGGGCCGGGCTCGGGGTCGCCGTGGTGCCTCGGATGGTGGCCAGTCGGGCGGGGCGGGGGTTGAGGGTCACGCCGCTGGCGCGGCCTGGGTTGTCGCGGACCATCGCACTGGCCCATCGGAGTGATGTGGCTCCGCCTCGGGGGGCGCGGGAGCTCCAGCGGATGCTGCTGGAGCGGTAGCGCCCGTCCGGCTGCCCTGTGCCGTGGGTCTGCGGGTGCGTGGTGACTGGTCGCACGGCTTCCGGGCGCCTGACGGGGTGCGGCCTGCCGCGCGGCCCCACCCCGTCCCTCCTCAGCTCGTCAGCTCGTCGCGTCCGCCAGGGCCAGGGTGTGGAGGTTCTCCGGGGGACCCGGTCTCGCGTAGTACCAGCCCTGGGCCGTGTCGCAGCCCAGGAGGCGGAGTTGTTCCGCCTGGGCGCTGGTCTCCACGCCCTCGACCGTCACCGCGAGGTCCAGGCTGTGGGCCAGGGAGACTATGCCCTCGACGATCTTGAGATCGACCGGGTCGGCCGGGAACTGCTGCATGCCCTGGGTGAAGGAGCGGTCCAGCTTGAGGACGCTGACCGGCAGGCGGCGGAGGTTGGCCAGGTTGGAGTAGCCGGTGCCGAAGTCGTCCAGGGCTATGTCGACGCCCATCTCGGCCAGCCGGCGCAGCGGCTTGAGGAGGCCGTCGTCGGCGCCGATCAGCGCGGACTCGGTGACCTCCAGGCACAGCGCGTCCGGGGTGACGCCCGCCCGCTCCAGGATGTCGACGGTGTCCTGCACCAGGCCGGGGTGGGAGAGCTGGCACGGGGAGAGGTTGACGTTGATCCGCAGCGGGCCCGCCGCGGGCCCGTCCTCGTTCTCCCGCCAGGCACGGGCCTGCCGGATCGATTCCTCAAGCACCCACCGGCCCAGCGGGACGATCAGCCCGGTGTGTTCGGCGAGCGGGATGAAGCGGTCCGGGCCGAGCACCCCGTGCTGCGGATGCAGCCAGCGGACCAGGGCCTCCGCGCCGCACACGGTGCCGTCACCGAGGTGGACCAGGGGCTGGTACTCGATGAAGAACTCGCCGCGTTCCAGCGCGCTCGGCAGCGCGGTGGTGAGACCGTGCCGGGTGATGGCGCGGGCGTCCGCCTCCGGGTCGGCCAGCTCGGCGCGGTTGCCGCCGGCCGACTTGGCCCGGTACATCGTGATGTCGGCGCTGCGCAGCACCTCCGCCGCCGTACGCTCCCCCGCCGGGCCCTCCACGATGCCGAGGCTGCCGCGCACCAGGAGGTCGCGGCCGTCGATGCCGACCGGGGTGAGCAGCGCGTGGGTGATGCGTTCGGCCAGCTCCTCCACCCCGCGCTCGGTGTCGCGGCCGGTGGTGAGGGCCACGAACTCGTCGCCGCCGAGCCGGGCGACCATCTCGCCGGACCTGGCGGTGCAGGACTGGAGCCGGTCGGCGACCTCCACCAGCAGCCGGTCGCCGGCCGCGTGGCCGAGGCTGTCGTTGATGGCCTTGAAGCCGTCGAGGTCGAGGTAGCACAGGCCGAAGCGCTGGCCCTCGCCCGCCGCGAGGGCCTTCTCCAGCCGCTCGAAGAACAGGGTGCGGTTGGGCAGCCCGGTCAGGGCGTCGTGGGTGGCCTCGTAGCGCAGCCGGAGATGGAGGAGGCGGCGCTCGGTGGTGTCCTCCATCAGCGCCAGCTGGTACCGCGGGTTGCCTTCGCCGTCGCGGAGCAGGGAGACCGTGAGGTTGGTCCACAGGGCGGTGCCGTCGGTCCGGTTGAACGCCTTCTCCACGTGGTAGTGGTCGCGTTCGCCGCGGATGAGCTCCTCGTAGAGCCGCCAGGTCTGGGGCGCGTCCTCGGGGTGGGACCAGTCCCGGACCTGCTGGCCGCGCATCGCGGTCTCGGAGACGCCGAACATGCGCTGGAGGGCGCCGTTGACCTGGAGGACGTTGCCGTCGAGGTCGGCGATGCCGATGCCGATCGCGGCTCCCTCGAACACCGCGCGGAAGCGGGCCTCACTGGCGTGCAGGGCCTCGGCGACCACGCCCTGGGCGCGCAGGGCGGCCTGCGCGATGGACTCCTGCTCGACGAGGGTGCGCTCGCGCAGCGCCTGGGCGTACCCGGCGGCCATGGCGTGCTGCAACCGCGACGAGCGCATGCGGAGTTGGTCCTGCGGGCCGTCGTCGCCGCAGTACAGGACGAGGTAGGCGTCGACGCAGTCCAGGGTGCGGGCGAGCACCTCGGGGTCGGTGCCGTGCGCGTGGACCAGCGCGGCGCCGACCGCCCTGGCCTCACCCGCGTCGAAGCTGTGGGCCCGCAGAGCGTGGCTGAGACGGTGGGCGAGCGGGAGCAGCCGCTCCTCGAACTCGGCGCGGGTGAGGGACGTGGAGGTGACGGGGTAGACCGCCCGGCTCCAGATGGCCGTCAGCCGCCGTACTCTGTCCTCCGGCCCGTCCGGCTCGGCGCTCATGCGGTACGCCCCACGCCGGCGTATCCGGAGAACGCGAAGTCGTCCTCGTCCTCCGGCGCGGACTCCGGGCGCCAGTCGGGGAGATGGACCAGGCCGGGCTCTATCAACTCGAAGCCGTCGAAGAAGCGGGCGATCTCCTCCCGCGGGCGCATGACCAGGGGGTTGCGGATGTCCCGGTACACGTCCACCGCGCCCTCGGCGCGCTCCTCGGGCAGCGGGATGCCCTCGAAGGAGGCGTGGGTGAGGATCAGCAGGCTGCCCGGCGCCAGCGCGGCCCGCAGTCCGGCCACCGCCCGGTGGGGTTCGTCGGCGTCCTCCAGGAAGTGCAGGACGGCCACCAGCAGCAGGGCCACCGGCCGGTCGAGGTCGATCAGGCGGGCCACCTCGGGGCTGGTGAGGATCTCCTGCGGCTTGCGCAGATCGGCGGCGACGACGTCCGCGTCCGCGTTGCCCGCGAGCACCGACCGGCTGTGCGCGACGGCCACGGGATCGTGGTCGACGTAGACGACGCGGGCGCCGGGGCGGGCCTCCTGGGCTATCTCGTGGACGTTGCCGTGCGTCGGGATGCCGGAGCCGATGTCGAGGAACTGGTCGATGCCCTGCCCGGTGGCGAAGCGCACGGCCCGGCGCAGGAACGCCCGGTTGGCCTGCATGATCTTCGGCAGGCCGGGGAGGAACTCCATCGCCTTGCGGGCCGCTTCCCGGTCGACCTCGAAGTTGTGCGATCCGCCCAGGTAGTAGTCGTACATGCGCGAGACGCTCGGCACCGAGATGTCGATGCTGCGGGGGGCCCAGGCGGGGCGCTCCATGTATCACTCCAAGGCGTAGGCGACAGGGACGGGTGTGGCGGCGTTCGAGCTGAGGCTACTGATCGCCCGCCAAAGGGGCGACCCCAAACGGAAATTGACCATCCGTTCCCGGTCACCGCCTGCGGAAAGCACCCGTCCGACCCCGCTGGGTGACCACCCGGGCGCATGGGACAGGGCCCGTACCCTCCGCGTGACACGGACGGTACGGGCCCGTCGCCCAGGGCGGTGCCCCTACTTGCCGGGCGCGCCGATCGGCTTGCCCTCGGGCGAGACGGCGTACCAAGTGCCGCCCACACCCTGGCCGTTGGTGTCACCGGGGGCCTTGTCGCCGGAGAAGGTGTAGATGGGCCAGCAGTTGACGGACATCTGCTTGACGCCGTCGGGACGGGTGAAGGGCATCAGGCCCTTCTTCTTCACGCCCTGGGTGTCGTCGGCGCTCACCGGCGCGACCGCGGGCCACTTCTCCAGGCACGCCCCGGTGCAGTTGGAGACGGACTTGGGCCACGCCTTGTCCTTGAGGAAGCGGTAGACCGTGCGGCCGTTCTTGTCGACGACGATGTCACCGAGCTTGGGGTCCTTGCGGACGGAGAGGCCGGGCAGGGAGGTCAGGGACGCCTTCTTGCCGTTGGGGGCGAGCGCGAACCACTTGCCGCCCACTCCCTGGCCGTTGACGTCACCGGAGTTGAGGTCCTTGGCGTAGCGGTAGGCGGGCCAGCCGCCGATGGTGAGCTGCTTGGTGCCGTCCGGGCGGGTGACCTCGCCGAGCATGGCCTTGTCGATGCCGGCGCCGGCGTTGGCGTCGGCGGCGGGCACCGGGGGCCAGGTGGTGGCGCAGTCGCCCTCGCAGTTGGTCTTCGGCGGCTCGGCCGTGTCCTTGTCGAACCGGTACAGGGTGAGGCCGGACCCGTCGGTGAGCACGCTGCCCAGCTGGGGGTTGGTGGCCACGGTCAGCTTGCCCGCGGGGGCGGCGGGGGTCGCCGGTGAGGCACTGCTCTGCGCACCGTCGGCGCCGTAGCCGTTGCCCGTGACGAGGCCGGTGCCCGGGGCGCTGGCCGAGGCTCCCACGTTCTGGGCCGCCGCCGCAGGGGGCGTGACGTTGTCCTGACCGCACGCCGTCGTCAGCGCCAGCACCGAAGCGGCTGTGGCCACCAGTGCGGCGGTCCGCCAGGAGGTCTTCATCCTCAACTCCCCATTTTCGCCAGTTTGTTGCGGCGTCCAATGACTTGCCGCACGGTCATGGGTACGGGGGGCGGGGGGTGGAGCGTTCAACGCGCGGCGAAATTCTTTCGGCGCGGCTCGTCAAACCGGGCGGGGCGCGTTGTCCCTCATTCGGACCACTCTCCACATTATTCGACGTGGGAGCCTCGCGCGCCCTTCATGATCTCGCTCGTGCAAGGTCCCCAAGCAACCCGATGCGCGGTCGCCGCGAAGGCGTTGGCGCTGTTGGCGGTGGTGTGGAGCGTGGCCGGCTGCCCGGTCGGCACGGCGTCGGCCGATGCCTGCGCCTACGCCTCCACGGGCCCGGACGGCACGGTGGCCGTGGCGGTGGCCGGCGGCCACCACCCGGACCCCCCGGCGTGCCCTCCCTCCCCACCGGCCCCGCCGCCACCGTGCCCGCCGACCCCGACACCCCCGACCCCGACACCCACCCCGACTCCGCCACCCCCGACGCCCACACCCAGCCCTACTCCCCCGCCGAAGCCCCAGCCGCGGCCGACACCGCCTCCCGCCCCGGACCCACCCGTCCGGCCGACGCCGACCCCACCGGCACCGCGCCCGGCACCGCCCCCGGCCCCGCCGCCCCCGGCCGCTCCGGTGCCCGAGCCCGTACCCGCGCCGCCCAGGCCGGTGCCGAAGCCCCCTCCGCCGCCGGTGGCAGCCCCCCGGCCGACCGTGACCCCGGTGAGCTACCCGGCGTACCACCCGCGTCCCGCCCGGCACACCGCTCGCTCCCACACCTCTCCGGTCCGCTACGTCCTGCTCGTCACCATCCCCGCGATCGTCGCCGTCGCGGCGCTGCGCCCGCGGTGACGCGGCCGCACCCGTCTCTGGAGGTATCCGTTGTCGGATTGGCTCGTTCTCGTCCTTGCCATGCTGGGCGCCTGTGCCGTGGTGGTGGTCATCACCCTCGTCCGGCACCGCCGGGCTCCCGAGGACGAGGACCCCAGCGAGACCCCGGACGTCATCGAGTACATGACGATGTGGATCGGGGTGGTGTACGCCATCGTCCTGGGCCTGGCCATCGCGGGCGTCTGGGAGGCGCGCGGCGCGGCCGGGGACACCGTCCAGGCCGAGGCGCAGGCACTGCACGAGGTCTCGGAGCGGGTCCGGGTGTACCCGGAGGACGTACGTGACCGGGTGCGCACGGACATCGACGCTTATGTCTCCTACGTCGTGGACACCGAGTGGAAGTCGATGACGGACAGGGGCGAGGTCACCGGGCGGGGGGCGCGGCTGCTGGACCGGGTGCGTCAGGACGTGACGGACTACCAGCCGCGCGACGACTTCGAGGCGCAGGCGTACCAGCCCCTGGTGGACCAGGTGGCCGCGGCCGACCAGGCGCGCAACGCGCGGGCCGACTCCACCGGCGCGACCATGCCGTCCGTGGTGTGGTGGGGGCTGCTGGCCGGCGCGGTGATCACCGTGGGGATGGTGTTCGCGCTCCAGATCAGGCGCACCGCGCGTGAACTGGTCCTGGCCGGGCTGTTCTCGGCCACCATCGCGTTCATGCTGTTCCTGATCTGGGACTTCGACGCCCCGTTCAGCCGGGGCATCGCGGTGACGGCGGAGCCGTTCCGCACCTTGTTCCCGCACGCGTAGCGTACGCCGGAGCCCTCGTCCCGGCCCGGCGAGGGGTGGGGCGAGGGCCCGTGGTGGCGGGTCTCCCGCGCCGGCGAGGACGCGGGGCGGCGCTCAGGCGCGCTTCTCGTGGCGGCGGCGCAGCCAGAAGACGCCGCCGCCGAGCGCGGCCGAGGCGACGAGTCCGCCGCCGATGGCCGTGTCGGCGGGGGTGGCGCCCGTGACGCTGCTGCCGCCGAGGCCGCCGTTGACACCGCCGAGCACCGTGAAGGCGTTCGGGCGGGTAAGGGAGCGGCCCCCGCAGTCGGCGGTGATGTCGTAGCGGCCGGGCCGGGCGCTGCGGTCGATGGTGACGACGGCGCGGGCGTCGTCGTCGCCGTTCGAGTTCAGCCGGGCGGAGCCGAAGGCGCGCGAGGAGACGGTGCCGCCCCGGCAGTCCCGGACGGTGATGGTCAGCCGGCCGCCGGCGGGGAGGACGCTGGGAGTGACGAAGATGTCGCGGAAGTTGCCGCCGTTGCCGCCGCCGTGACCGCCGTTGCCGTTCCCGCTGCCGAAGTTCCCATTGCCGTTCCCGAAGCCGTTGCCCCGGCCGTTGCCGTTACCCCAGTTGCCGTTGCCGTTGCCGAAGTTGCCGTTGTTGTTGCCGTTCCCGTTCCCGTTCCCGTTGCCCCAGTTGCCGTTGCCGTTCCCGTTGCCCCAGTTCCCGTTCCCGTTCCCGTTGCCCCAGTTCCCGTTGCCGTTGCCCCAGTTCCCGTTGAAGTTGCCGTTCCCGTTGAAGACACCGGTGTTCGGGATGACGATGCCGGGGTTCGGCACGACGACGCCCGTGTTCGGGGGGACGACACCCGTGTTCGGGACGACGCCGCCCGTGGTGCCGTTCCCGTTGCCCATGC